>NZ_JBTMMT010000015.1:0-119525 GCF_055517075.1 Micromonospora sp. DSM 43699 | reverse complement strand
AGCACGACCCCCCGCAGTACGCGCTGCCGGTCAGATTCGACCCGTCCGGCTTCCGCACCACCGCCGACGCGTTGTACGTCCCGTACGTCCCACCGCTGAACTGCACCGACACCCGCTGCCCCGCCGTGCCCGCGAACGAGACCACGGCGTTCTGCCCGACGGCGGTGGTCACCGTGACCGCGCCGGCCCCAGGGGTGGCGGTCGCCGTCGCGTCCGCCGGGACGTCGTGGACCTGCACGGTGACCGCGCCGACGTAGCTGGTGTCGGGGTTGACCAGGATGGTGTACGTGCCGTCGACCGGCAGCACCGTGGTGTCGAAGATGCACGAGCCGCCGCAGTAACCGCTGCCGGTCAGATTCGACCCGTCCGGCTTCCGCACCACCGCCGACGCGTTGTAGGTGCCGTACGTGCCGCCGGTGAACTGGACGAGGATCCGCTGTCCGGCCGTACCGGGGAACGAGATGACGCTGTTCTGGCCGGGCACCGTCGTGGTCGCCGTCACCTGCGGGCCGCCGGGCGTCGCCGCCACCACGGCGTCGGCCGGCACGTCGTACACCTGGACGGTGATCGTCCCGGTGACGGTGGACTGCGGGTCGACGACGAGGGTGTACGTGCCCTCGGTCGGCAGGACTGTGGTGTCGAGGAAACAGGCGGTGCCGCAGGAGCCGTTGGAGACGACAGTGCCGCCGCCCGGCCTGCGCAGCGTCACCGCGGCGTTGTAGGTGCCGTAGGTGCCGCCGCTGAGTTTGACCGAGACCCGCTGGCCGGTGCTGCCGGCGAAGGTGACCGCGCCGTTCTGCCCCGGCACGGTGGTGGTGACGGTGACCGCCTCCCCGCCCGCCGTGGTGCCCGCCGTGGCATCGGCCGGCACACCCCGCACGGTCGCGGAGACCGAGCCGGTGGCCGTGCTCGCCGCCGCCAACAGCAGTGTGTACGTGCCCGCCGTGCGGGCCGTCACCGTGTCGATGAAGCCGGTGGCCCCCACGCACCCGGCCGACGCCGCGGTACGCCCGAACGGGTCGAGGAGCTTGGCGGTGGAGATGCCGCAGGAGCCGAAGGTGCCGTCGGCGAGCTGCACGCTCGCCCGCTGCCCCTCCGCCAGGTCGAACACGACAAGCGCGATGTCGCCGGCGCTCGGGATCGACACCGCCGTGGTGGTGCCGAGCGTGGTCCGGGAGGTGTGCGCCACGTCCGCGACGGTGTACGGGGCAGGCGCGACGAACACGTCGGCCGCGCCGTCGCCGCTGCCGTGGACGGTGCGCACGCCGATCCGGCCGGAGGCGACTCCGGCGGGCACCTCGACGGTCAGACTGCCGGCGGCGACCGTCGAGGGGAAGGCCCGGGTGCGGTTGAGGGTGACGGCGTTCTCGGCTGCCTGGGTGGCGAAGCCGGTGCCGGTGACGGTGACCGTGCCGCCGGGCGCCACGACGGAGGGGGACACGGCGGTGACTGTGGGCGCGGACTCGTCCGGCCCGGTGACCACGAAGGACTGCGGGCTGGTCGCGGTGGCCCCGCCGACGGTGACGGTGACCAGGCCGGTGGTCGCTGTGGCGGGGACCCGCGCGACCAGACGCCGGCCGGTGGCTGTGGTGACGGTGGCGGGGACGCCGTTGAACGCGACGGTGTTCTCGGCCGCCACGGTGGAGAAGCAGCCGCCCTCCAGGGTCACCTCGGCACCGACGGCGGCGCGGGCCGGCACCACCGACAGCAGGGCCAGGGCGGGGGCGGGGGTGCCGTCGTTGGCGACCGAGGTGGTGTTGCCGGTGGGGTCGTACCGGTAGCGGGCGGTCCGACCGGCCTGGTCCTGTACCCCGGCCAGCTGCCCGGCGGCGTCGTAGGCGTAGCCGACGGAGTCGCAGGAGACGGAGGCCGGGACCATGTCCGGCAGGTCTGCCCGGACGGCGAAGGCCAGCAGCAGGACGAGGGTGGCGAGCATCGCGGTGGATCGCAGCCGAGCACCTGCCCAGACCCTCGATCGGATGGTGCGGCGGTCGAGCGGTCCCGACATGCTGCCTCCTCAGACGCACTTCTGGGTGGCAAGATAGGCGAGATCCATCAAGCGGAATAGATGGCCGGGTGAACAGCGGGTTCCCCGACCCGATCACCCACGGTGACCTGGTCGTCTACCGGCCGAAACGGCAGCCGGCCACGACAGTGGTGTCAGCTATGGGACAGTTGATTGTGTAGTCCGATCACGGGCAAAAGTGGGCAGGTCAGCGCTCTGCCGGTTGAACAGGGACACTCAGGCAACGGGACCGGCGAGCCGGGCGCGCCCGCCGTGCCGGCTCCGCGCGGCCGGTCAGCCGACCCGACTGATCCGCAGGGTCAACACATCGGTACGGACGGTGATGTGGCCATGGAAGAGGGCCACCCCCTGGGCGTTGTAGCCGATCTGGGTCGCGCTGATCAGCGGATGCCCGGCGGGCACGCCGAGTCGACCCGTGGCGACCTCGTCGGCGAGCACCGCCGCGAACTCGATCTCGGCCCGGCGCACCGGCATCCCGGTCGCGTTGGCCAGGAACTCGAACATATCCAGGTCGATGCTCACCAGGCCGGACGGGTCCAGGTTCTGGCCGGCGACCTGGAGCGGCAGGTGATCGCGGATCCAGACCGCCGGCACTCCGTCGACGGTGAAGAGCCGCTCGACCCGCCACACCGGATCGCCCGGGGTCAGCCCGAGCACCTCGGCGCAGTCGACCGGGCAGGTCGACCGGCTGACCCCGGCGTCGGTCAGGGCGGGCCGGTGACCGGAGGCGGTGATCCGGTCACGCAGGGCGGTGACGTCACCGAGCGAGACCGGCACCCGGCCAGCCGGCTCGTGTACGAAGGTGCCGATGCCCCAGGTCCGCTTGACCACTCCCTCGGCGGCAAGCTGACCGAGCACCTCACGGACGGTGGCGCGGCTGACCTCCAGCAGATCGGCCAGTTCCCGCTCGTTGGGCAGCTTGTCGCCGGGGCCGAACTCGCTGCCGATCAGCTCCATCAACCGGCCCTGCGCGGCCTGGAGTGCGGTCTCGCGCCGCGCCATCCACCATCACCTCTTCGCTCCGCGCCGCCGGCCGCGGCGTACGCGGAGTGTAGTAGTTGTTGTCGCGCACCCAGCCCAGGGCCGACGACGGCTCACCAGACCTGTTCGAGCACCCGCATCGTGTTGCCGCCGATCACCTTGGCGATCTCGTCATCGGAGTAGTCGTGCGAGACCAGCCAGCCGACGATGGTGCCGAACGCCTCGCCCGGGTTCTCCACCCCGGACACGTACTCCACCCGGGGGTGTTCGGGGCGGTTGCCGGCGTCGTGGGCGTAGTTCGCGGCATAGGTGTTGTGCACGCCCACGTGGTCACCGAACATGGTGTCCGGGCCGAAGGTGACGTGGTCGATGCCGACCAGGTCGACGCAGTAGGTGAAGTGGTCCATCACCGACTCGATCGAATGGTGCGGATGCGCCGCCGACAGGGTGGTGTGCGGCGCGGCCTCGATGCCGATCACCCCACCCCGCTCGGCACAGGCCCGGATCACCTCGTCCGGCTTCATCCGCGGGGTGTCCCACACCGCACGGGCCCCCGCGTGGGTGATGAAGACCGGCACCCGACTCGCCTCGACCACCTCCAACGACGTCCGGTCACCGGAGTGCGACACGTCGATGGCGATGCCCAACTTGTTCATCCGGTCCACCGCCCGCCGCCCGAAGTGGGTCAACCCGCCGTCGACCCGCTCGGAGAGCCCACCGCCGAGCATGTTCGCCTGGCTGTAGGCGATGCCGAGCTGCCGGACGCCGAAGCCGTAGAGGATGTCGATGCGGTCCAGCTCGTTCTCGATCGGGCTGCTGCACTCCAGGCCGGCGACCAGGGCGAGCCGGCCGTCCCGCTTGGCCGCGTGGATGTCGGCCAGCGACGTCGCCAGCACCACGAAGTCCTGCTTGTAGAGGTCGCTCAGGCGCATCCCGACCGCGTAGACCAGGTCGTTCCACTTCCAGCCGTTCTCGCTGGTGACGCAGGACGCGCCGGCCATGAAGTTGTCGAAGACGGCGGTCAGCCCGGAACGGGACAGCCCCTCGTAGCCGGTGCGCTGCCGCGCGGTCCGGTTGTAGGCGCGCAGCTCCCGGACGTCCTCGGGCAGGACCACCGGATGCTCGTGCAGCGAGATGGCGATCTGCTCGGTCAGCAGCCGGGTGACCCGCTGCCGCTGCGCTTCGGTGAGGCCCAGGTCGTGCTCGGGCACTCGGCCGACCTCAGCCGCCAGGTCGAACACCCGGTAGTCCGAGTGCGGCTCCAGGTACCCGTAGGACTTGTGGCCCCGGTACCTCGGCGCGGATTCTTGCAGCACGGCTCTCTCCTTCAGGGACGGGTACGACGCCACCGGCGCACTAGGCGGCCAGCGGGTAGTGGCAGGCGACCGGATGCCCGGCGGCCGACGTCGACGGGGTGTGCGGGTCGGCGTCGGCCGGGCGGGAGCCGATCGCCAGCAGGGGCGGCTCGGTGGTCGCGCAGGTCTCGGTCGCCTGCCAGCAACGGGTGCGGAACCGGCAGCCCGACGGCGGGTTCACCGGGCTGGGCGGGTCACCGGCGAGCAGGATCCGCTGCCGGGCGACCCGGCGGGCCGGCTCCGGCACCGGCACCGCCGACAGCAACGCCTTGGTGTAGGGGTGGCGGGGCTGCTCGTAGAGGGGCGTGCCGGGGCCGGTCTCGACCAGCTTGCCGAGGTACATCACCGCCACCCGGTCGGAGATGTGCCGCACCACCGACAGATCGTGGGCAATGAAGACGTACGCCACGCCCAGCTCCTCCTGGAGCCGCTCCAGCAGGTTGACCACCTGGGCCTGGACCGACACGTCGAGCGCGGAGACCGGCTCGTCGCAGACGATCACGTCGGGTTGCAGGGCGAGCGCGCGGGCGATGCCGATCCGTTGCCGCTGGCCGCCGGAGAACTGGTGCGGGTAGCGGTCCAGGTGCAGGCTCGCGTCCAGCCCGACCAGGTCGAGCAGGTCACGGATGCGGTCCAGCCGGCGGGCCTTCGGCAGCACGTCGGGGTGGATCTCGAAGGGCTGCAACAGGATGTCGCGCACGGTGCGGCGCGGGTTCAGTGAGGTGTACGGGTCCTGGAGCACGATCTGGATCCGCCGGCGCAGCGCCCGCAGCTCCCGGCCCCGGGCCCGGTGCACCACCGCGTCGCCGAAGCGCACCTCACCGGCGGTGGGGCGCTCCAGCCCGACCAGCATCCGGGCCAGCGTGCTCTTGCCGCAGCCGGACTCGCCGACCACCCCCAGGGTCTCCCCCCTACGCAGGTCGAACGAGACTCCGTCGACGGCCTTCACCACCCCGCCGGGGCGCAGTGGCACCCGCCCCTTGAGCGGGAAGTGCTTGACCAGGCCGTCGACCCGCAGCACGACGTCATCGCCGGGTGGCATGCAGCACCTCCGTACGGTGGTGACAGGCACTGGCCCGGCCCAGGGGCAGCGGCTCCAGCGGGGGCAGCACGATGCGGCACTCCTCGGTCAGCCGGAGGCAGCGCAGGTGGAACGGGCAGCCGCCGGGCAGCCGGGCCGGGTTGGGCGGGGCTCCCGGGATGGCGTACAACTGTTCGTCACGGCGGTCGATCCGGGGCATCGAGGCGAGCAGCCCCTCGGTGTACGGGTGGGCCGGTCCGTCGAAGATCTGCTCGACGGTGCCCCGCTCGACGATCCGCCCGGCGTACATGACCGCCACGTCGTCGGCGACCTCGGCGACCACCCCCAGGTCGTGGGTGATCAGCAGCAGGGCCATTCCGCTGTCCCGCTGGATCTCCGCGATCAGCTCCATCACCTGGGCCTGCACGGTGACGTCGAGGGCGGTGGTGGGCTCGTCGGCGATCAGCGCCGCCGGCTCCAGCGCGATCGCCAGGGCGATCATGATGCGCTGCCGCATCCCGCCGGAGAACTGGTGCGGATAGTCGCGCAGCCGGTCCTTCGCCGCCGGGATGCGGACCCGGTCGACCAGTTCGACCGCGCGGCGGCGGGCGTCTGCGCGGGACATCCCGCGGCGGACCCGGAGCAGCTCGGTGAGCTGGTCGCCGACGGTGAAGACCGGGTTGAGCGCGGCCATCGAGTCCTGGAAGACCATGCCGATCTCCTCGCCGCTGACCCGGTCGCGTTGCTTCGGCGTCAGGGTGAGCAGTTCCCGTCCGCGCAGGGTGACCGAGCCGGTGATCCGGGCCGGCGGCGAGTCCAGGATGCCCATCACCGCCTGGGCGGTGACGCTCTTGCCCGAGCCGGACTCGCCGAGGATGGCCAGCGTCCGGCCGGCCTGGAGGGTCAGCGACACCCCGTTGACGGCGCGCACCGGTCCGCTCGCCCCGGGAAACGAGACCCACAGATCGGTGACCTGTAGCAGCGGGTCCATCAGCCGACCCCCGCCTCGTGGAGGAAGTCGCGGACCACCCGCTGGAACAGCTCCGCCTCCTCCAACTGCGGCGAGTGCCCGGAGTGCTCGAAGACCACCAGCCGGGCGTCCGGGATCAGGTCGGCGATCACCTGCGAGGCCGCCACCGGCGTACGCCAGTCGTGCCGGCCGACGGTTACCAGGGTGGGACAGGTGATCTGCGGCAGCTTCGGCTTCAGGTCGTAGCGCGGCATGTTCTGCCCGAAGGCCGCGTTGTGGGTGCGGTAGTGGAACCGGGTGGCGGCCAGCCGGGCGGCGTCCTTCGCCGGGTCGTGCTGGTGGTCGTAGAGCGGCAGGATCGCCTGCCAGTAGTCGCGGAGCTGCTCGTTGCTCTCGAAACGGCCGGTGCCGATCCGGTCGATCGCCCACTGCGGGATCACCGTCCGGTCGGTGCTGCGGGCCCGCTCCACGGCCAGGTGGTCGTGCGCCGTATCGGCGGCGGTGTCCCGCAGGACCAGCGCGGAGACCCGGTCGGGGTGGGCGACCGCGTACTCCAGCGCGATGAAACCGCCGTACGAGCCACCGGCCATCACGATCTTCTCGTAGCCGAAGTGCTCCCGGATGGCGTCGACGTCGGCCACCCACTGCTCGTGGGTGAACGGCTCGTCGTCGCTGGACTCCCCCGAGCCACGCGCGTCGAAGACGATCACCCGGAACCGGTCGGCGAACGGCCCGAAGGAGCGCTTCGGCTCCGACCGCGAGCCGAGCCCGGGTGCGCCGTGGTGCACGATCATCGCCGGAGCGTCCGTCGGGCCGAACGCCTCGACCACCAGCTCCGCACCATTGATCTTCATCGGACCCCCTCGATGACGTTGGCTTCCAGGTCGCGCGGATAGCTGGTCAGCCGGCGCGGGCCGGTCTCGGTGACCAGGACGGTGTCGGAGATCCGGTAGCCGGCGTGGCCGGGCACGTAGACGCCCGGCTCGCTGGACAGCAGCATCCCGGGGGCGAGCACGGTGTGGTCGCCGTCGGCCACCCAGGGCGGCTCGTGGTTCTGTAGGCCGATGCCGTGCCCCTGCCGGTGCCTGATGAACTCGCCGAGCCCGTGCCCGCGCAGCACGTCCAGGCAGGTCCGGTTGACCTCGGCGCAGGTCCGGCCGGCGAGCATCGCCTCGGTGCCCACCTGCTGGGCTTCCCGGTCGGCCTCGTAGTAGCGGCGCTGCGCGGCGGTGGGCTCGCCGACGACGAAGGTCCGCTCGCTCTCCACGAACCGGCTCGCCACCGCCGCGCCCAGCGACAGGATCAAGGTGTCCCCGGGCTGGATCCGCCGCCGGGTCGGCAACCCGTGCGGCAGCGCCGAGTTGGGGCCGGCGTAGACCAGCCCGCCGGCCACCTTGGTGGTGTAGACGACCCGCTCGTAGTCGGCGTACATCCGGTCGGTGCCGTACCCGATCACATGCCTGGCCAACTCGTCCTCGCGGGGCAACTCCGTGCCCCGCGCCAGCGCGTCGGCGATCAGCTCCCGACCGGCGGCGAGCATGTCGTCGCAGATCCGGGCCGCCGCCTCGTGCAGCGGGATCTCCTCGGCGAACTTGGTCAGCCGCAGGCTCGCCACCGCGTCGGTGGGCACCAGGCTGGCCCCGCCGATGGCCCGGCCCAGCTTCTCCACCGCGCCGACGGAGAGGCCGGAGCTGATCCCGATCCGCCGGGCCCGCCGGCCGGACAGGGCGGTGGCGAGGGTCTCCTCGGCGCTGACCACCCCCGGATACTCGGCGTAGCTGACGGTGGCGACGGCCACCTCCTGCTGGGCCGCGTACTCCTCGTCGAGGCGCGGGATGACCAGCAGCGGATCGCCCTCGCGTGGCATCCAGAGGTAGACCGGCCGTTCGGTGGCGATGTAGAAGAAACCGACCAGGAAGGCGACGTCGGCGGGTGCAGTGGCCAGGAAGCCGTCCAGGTCGCGCTCGGCGAGCGCGGCGCTGAGCCGGGTCCGGACCGTGGCGTAGAAACTGTCGGGCAGCCGCATCGCGGTCAGCCTCCGTTCCGGCGGGGATCACGGTTGTCGTTGAAGCGCATGCCGGCGACCGTGGCGGCGAGGACGAGGGCGAGGATCGCCAGCGACGGGAAGAGCGTCTGCCACCAGGCGATCGCCACCACCCCGCTGCGCTGGGCGTTGAGCAGGATCCGCCCCCACGACCAGGCGTCCGGGTCGCCGAGGCCGAGGAAGCTCAGCCCGGCCTCGGAGATGACCGCCCGGGAGGCGGTGAGCAGCACGCTGACCACCATCAGCGGGACGACCGCCGGCATGATCTCCCGGGTGACGATCCGCCAACCGGTGGCGCCGAGCACCCGGGCGCCGTCGATGTAGGGCATCGCCGTCACCACCAGCCCCTGCGAGCGGATCAGGCGGGCAACCTCGGGCCAGGCGAAGACGCCGATGATGACGGTCAGCGTCCAGACACTCGGGCTGACCACCGCCGCCAGCATGATCATCAGCGGCAGGGTGGGCAGCGCCAACATCACGTCGGTGATCACCGTGCCGACCGCGTCGACCGGCCGGAAGTACGCCGAGACCAGTCCGATCGCGGTGCCGAGCACCAGCGCGATCAACGAGGCCGCCACCCCGATCATCAGGCTGGTCCGGGTGCCCCAGACCACCTGGGCGAAGATGTCCTGCCCCAGGTCGTCGGTGCCGAACCAGTGCCGTCCCGACGGGGACTGGAGCACGTCGGCGCTGGTGCCGCCGGGCTCGTCGGCGATCAGCGGCGCGGCGACCGCGAGCACCACCATCACCACCAGGACGGCTACCGCGACCAGGGCGGAGGGTTGGCGCAGGTAGCTGCGCCAGGCCGGCCGGACGCCGACCTCCTGGACCGCCACGGTCTGCTCGGTCAACACCGGCGCGCTCACGGGGCTTCCCTTTCGCTCGCGACTGCGGGGCTCCGCTGCGCTGCACTCCTCGCGCTCACAGGGCTTCCCTTTCGCTCGCGACTGCGGGGCTCCGCTGCGCTGCACTCCTCGCGCTCACAGGGCTTCCCTTTCGCCTCGCGACTGCGGGGCTCCGCTGCGCTGCACTCCTCGCGCTCACAGCCGGATCCTGGGGTTGAGGACGGCGTAGAGCAGGTCGGTCAGCGAGTTGGCGATCACGACGGTGACGGCGAGCATGATGAACGCTCCTTGCAGCACGGGATAGTCGCGTTGCCCGACCGCCTCGAAGATCAGGCGGCCGACGCCGGGGTAGGCGAAGACGGTCTCGGTGAGCACGGCGCCGCCGACCAGGGTGCCGAGTTGCAGCCCCATCAGGGTCAGCGCCGGCAGGATCGCATTGCGCAGACCGTGCTTCCACACGCGGCGACGGGTGGCGAGGCCCCGGGCCCGGGCGGCCCGGATGTAGTCCTCACCGAGCACCTCGATCATGTTGGTACGCAGGGTCAACGCGTACGGACCGAGCTGCACCAGCACCAGCGAGAGCACCGGGAGCACCAGATGGTGGGCGAGGCTGGCGTAGGCCGCCGCGCCCCTGGTGTCCGGGTCGATCGCCCCGCCGATCGGGAACCAGCCGAGCCGGGCACCCAGGTAGACCAGCAGCAGCATCGCCACGCTGGGCACGAAGAGCGCGTGCCCGCCGATGCCGAGCACCTGGAGCACCTTGTCCGGCCAGCGGCCCCGGTGCACCGCCGCGTAGACCCCGATCGGGATGCCGACGGCGATGGTGACCACGAACGCCGTACCGGCCAGCAGCAGCGTCCAGGGCAGTCGCTCGACCAGGATGTCGGTGACCGGCTGGATCTGCCGGAACGAGATGCCGAAGTTGCCCTGCGTCAGTTCGCGCAGGTACGACACGTACTGCTCCCAGAGTGGCCGGTCCAGGCCATACGTCTTGAGCAGGGCGGCCTGCATCTCCGGGGTCATGTCCCCCTCGACCATGAGGGTCGTGGGGTCCCCCGGCAGCAGCCGGAGCAGGAAGAACGTCGCGGTGATCGCGATCCAGATGGTCAGGACGGCCTTCACCGCCCGGCTGAGCACGAAGCGTGCCACGGGGGACCCCTCCCTTCTGCGTCGTCAGCCGGTCAGCTGGCCGGCTTGACCTGGGCCAGCGAGTAGGCGGTGACCATGCCGAGCAGGTCCGACGGCGAGGCGACGAAACCGGTGAACTTGCTGGCGTTGTAGGCGAACTGGAAGTTCTCCACGTAGAGCGGAGTCAGGTACGCCTGCTCGTGCACCACCTTGTCGATGTTCTTGATCTTCTCGGCGAAGGCGTCCTTGTCGGTGGTGGCCGCCGCGTCGTTGATCAGCCCGTCCATCTCCGGGGACTTGAGCAGGTTGTAGTTGATCCCGCCCGGGTTGCTGGAGAGGTAGGTGCTGCGCAGCTGGTCCATCGGGTTGTCGAAGACACCCCACTGCGAGGCGTCGATGTCGTACTCGCCGTTCTTCGTGCGGGACAGGAACGTGTTCCGCTCCACGCACTGGTTCTCCAGCTTGATCCCGGCCTTGGCCGCGCTCTCCCGGAACAGCTGCACCACCCGGGTCAGGTTGGCGTTGGACTGGTCGCAGGCCACGCCGAGGGTGAGGTTGTCGAAGAGACCGTCACCGTCACCGTCGCGGTAGCCGGCCGAGGACAGCTTCGCCTTCGCTCCGGCCGGATCGAACGGGTACGGCTGGACCTCGGGGTTGTCGTAGTCGGCGAAGATCGGCGAGATCGGGCCGGCCATCTGCTGGGCGTCGCCCTGCAGCACCGAGGCGATGATCGCCTTGGTGTCGACCGCCATCGACAGCGCCTGCCGGACCTCCTGCTTCGCCAGGTCCTTGTTGTTCATGTTGTACGTCAGGTGGGCGAAGCCGAGCGCGCCGACCTTCTGCAACTTGATCTTGTCGTCGTTCTCGAAGGTCTTCGCCGCCGAGGCCGGCACGGGGGTACCCATCAGGTCGATGTCGCCGTTGCGCAGCGCCAGCATCATCGTGTTGACGTCCGGGTAGATCCGGTACTCGACCTGGCTCAGGGCGGCCTTGCCCCCCGGTGCCAACGGGTACTTCTCGTTGCGCTTCATCACGTAGCGCTGGCCCTTGGTGGCGCTGTCGAGCACGAACGGTCCGGCACCGACCCAGTCGGCGTCGTTGGCGAACTTCGACAGGTCGCCGGCGGACTCGAAGACGTGCTTGGGCACGATCGACATCCAGAAGCCGACGCCCTCGGCGAACGGCGCGTACGGCTGGGAGAGCTTGAACTTCACCGTCGTGGCGTCCGGCGCCTCGACGGAGGTGACCCAGGTCAGCTTGGCGGCGACGTTGCCCAGCTTGTACTTCATGATCTGCTCGGCGCTGAACTTGACGTCCTCGGCCACGACCGGCTTGCCGTCGCTCCAGGTGAAGTCGTCGCGCAGGTGGAACACGGCGGTCTTGCCGCCGTCCTCGTAGCTGTAGTCCTTCGCCAACTCCGGCGCCTTCTTGGCGTTCTCGTCGATCCGCAGCAGGTGCGGGTACATCGCGTTGAGGATCCAGGAGTCGGTCTTGCTCAACGACTGGAGCGGGTTGAAGTTGGAGACGTCGGTGGTGGTGCCGATCCGCAGCACCGTGCCGCCGCCGGCCTTGTCACCGGAGGAGTCGTCGGACTCGTTGAGGCCACAGCCGGAGAGCACCAGCGCGGCGGCCGTGCCGATCGCGGCGGCGAACCGCCACCGACCGGGACGGCGGTTGTTGGACGTGGTCACCAGACCTCCCGAAGAACGCGGATGATGTTGCCGCCGATGACCTTGGAAATCTCGTCATCGGAGTAGTCGTGCGAGACCAGCCAGCCGACGATGTTGCTGAAACACTCGGCCGGGTTCTCCATGCCGGAGACGTACGGCACCCGGGGGTGGTCCACCGCGCCGTGGGCCTGTCCGATCGCCAGGTGCTGGGTGAAGCTGTCGTGCAGCCCGACGTGGTCACCGAAGTTGGTGTCCGGGCCGAACGCGACGTGGTCGATGCCCACCAGGTCGACGCAGTAGGTGAAGTGGTCCATCACCGACTCGATCGAATGGTGCGGATGCGCCGCCGACAGGGTGGTGTGCGGCGCGGCCTCGATGCCGATCACCCCACCCCGCTCGGCACAGGCCCGGATCACCTCGTCCGGCTTCATCCGCGGGGTGTCCCAGACGGTGCGGGCGCCGGCGTGGGTGATGAAGACCGGCACCCTGCTGCCCTCGATGACCTCCAGCGAGGTCCGGTCACCGGAGTGCGACACGTCGATGGCGATGCCCAGCTTGTTCATCCGGGTCACCGCCCGCCGCCCGAAGTGGGTCAGCCCCCCGTCGGTGCGCTCGGAGAGACCGGAACCGAGCATGTTCGCCTGGCTGTAGGCGATGCCCATCTGCCGGACGCCGAAGCCGTAGAGGATGTCGATGCGGTCCAGCTCGTTCTCGATCATGGTGGCCGCCTCCAGGCCGGCCACCAGGGCGAGCTTGCCGTTGCGCTTGGCGGCGAGGATCTGTTCCAGCGTGGTCGCCAGCACCACGTGGTCCTGCTTGGCGACGTCAGCGAAGCGCAGCCCGATGTCGTAGATGACGTCGTCCCACTTCCAGGCGTGCTCGCTGGTCACGCAGCCGGTGCCGTTCATGAAGTTGTCGAAGACCGCGGTCATGCCGGAGCGGGCCAGGCCCTCGAAGCCGAAGGCGTTGCGGCCGGTGCGGTTGTAGTCGCGCAGCTGAGTGACGTCCGCCGGCAGGATCTTCGGGTGTTCGTGCAACGAGATGGCTATCTGCTCACGAAGCAGCCGGGCGACACGGTCGTGCTGGTCGTCGGTCAGGCCGAGATCGTGGGCGGGCACCCGACCGAGCTGGGGCGCCAGGTCGAACACCTTGTAGTCGACCACTGGCTCCAGATAGTCGAAAGACCGGTACCCGTCGTAGCGGGGGGCAATTTCCTGCACCTGCGTACTCACCTCGCCGAGGCTAGAGGCATGAGGATGGAGGTCTGACCTCCTGCCTTCCGGCACGCTATGTGAGCAACGAACTCCTTGGGAAGGGCTCGTTACCCGACCGTTATCCGTTCGCCCCGGCTCAACCTGCCGACAACAAGAGCCCTGGTCAGCGCGATGGGTGCCCGGCCGAGGCCTGCGGCGGTGGCCTCGGCCGGGCGCGGCGAGGCCGACCGGGCGCTTCCGCCGACAGGGCGCTTCCGCCGACAGGGCGCTTCCGCCGACAGGGCGATGATCGGAAAGAACCCGCGGCAGACGCCGGGGCCGCCCGGCAGCCGAGCTTCCTCACCAACGTCTCGAGCGCCAGATCGGTGCGGCGGGACCGGCCGAACCGCTCGTCGCCGTAGGGGAACGGGGTCAGCTCGCCCGGCGGACCCAGCCGCGCCGCTCGTACCCAGGCGACCAGCCGGGCCTCCTCCGCGACGACAAGAACCGCGCCGTCGGGGTCCGCTGACGTGTTGGTCGGTCGCAGTGGGCGGAAGTTCCAGGAAGGTGGGTGGTCGACATTCTTTAGCGCGGTCGATCCGCGGTCCCCTCAGGACGCGCGTCGCTGTGTCGTCGCGGCTCGACGATCGCGGCGACGGCGCACCACTACCGAAACGGAGAGGATGGCAATGCCGTTGTGGCGTTCGCCGTAGCGGGCTGGCGCAGTGGATGCGAATCCCACCTGGCATCCGTGGCCCGCACGGACATGGCATGGAATTCCAGTGCGGCGAATCCCGCGCACTCCACACTGCGTCGCCGGGTCGTACCATGGCGCCGGCTTCCTGACGGGAGTCAACTAAAGACGCGAATCTCGAATGAGGGACGCGGCCCCGTTCCGGTAGGGGCCAGCCGACGGGCGGAACCACCTGGGCAAATGCATCCGATGCATTGTCGAAACAATCGACATATTCTCGAAAGGCAGTGGTAAGGGCGCTCGAGCTCGCGCCATCCACTCTCTCCGCGTCGTGTGACGCCAAACACAGTTCACGCCGACCTCCGCGTTACTACGGGCAGCCATCGATCGGCGGGCCGTCCCCTATCGGCAGCTAGACGGCGCTTCGGGCACGCCAAAGACGGGTCCGTAGTCGCGTAATCACGCAGGGTTGACATAGCGGCGCGCATCTTGAAGTATCGAGATACGGCAACCGCACAACGGCTACGGAGTCGCTCTCGACGAACCCGCTATCGGATGATCCGATGGCAGCAGGGTCACGTCAGGGGACCAGTTCCAGCCATGTGCTCAGCGTCGACAGGAATAACGCTACGCGAGAGCAGTGTGAGTGGTATCGGACAACCAGCCAAAAGGCTGCCGGAGGAGAAGTGCGTCCGGCAAGGGCTTTCGCAGAAACCACATGAGTCGAGTGTTTTTGTGATCTTTTCTGCGACCGACACGACAGTAGCGTTGCTCTATTCAGCTCGGTAGGACTGCAGGGTCGGGCGGAGCTCTCGGATGAATCGGTGATGCCACAGGAGATTGTCCGTGGGATCGCCTGAGTGGAGGGGTGAATGGACGGGCGCGACCAGTTTGCTGCCACGACGACGAGCCAACTCGACCATCGTTCCCGCGACAGGACAACGTGGTGCCTGTACCTCAATCTATCGATCTTCGGTTATGTCCTATACGGCTTCGGTCCGTCGATATCCCTGTTGGCACGCGACCTGTCGCTCAGCGACACCGCAGTATCCCTGCATGCGGTGGCGTTGGCTGCCGGCGCCGTGGTCGCCGGTCTGACGGCGGCAACGCTCGTCGGCCGCCTGGGGCGCTCCATCGTTCAGACGTCGTCGCTGGTCGGGTTGGGTTTCGGCGTCGTCGGTTACTGCGCAGGTGGCACTTTCCCGGTGACCCTGGCATCTGCGGTGCTCATCGGATACACCGGGAATCTCATCGTCAACACCACCTCGGCTGGCCTGTCGGTACACCATGGTCGGGCGGCGGCGGCAAGGATCAGTGAGGCCAACGGGGTCAGCGCCGGAGTAGGAATGCTGGCGCCGGTCGCCCTGGGCTCGGCGGCGAGTTTGGGGTGGGGGTGGCGAGCCGGTCTGCTGCTCGTCATGCCGATGCTGATCGCGGCGATCGTGGTCTCGCGGCGGCTGCGGCTTCCCGCCGCGCCGAGTGCCTTGACCACGTCCGGACCACAGCGGCTGAGCGGGCCGTTCTGGATCGCGTGGCTGATCTTCCTCGCCTGCGCCCTGGTCGAGATGTGCATGGTCTTCTGGGCTTCGGAGCAGCTACGCCGGCACGCCGGAATGGAGCAGAGTATCGCCACCATGGCCATCTCGCTGATGTTGGGGGGAATCGTCGTCGGACGAATCTTCGGGGCCACGCTCGTGCGTGACCGGAAGCTGGAGGACGTCCTCATGGCCTCGATCGGAGTGCATCTTGCAGGCTTTGCACTGTTCTGGCTGTCCACCACGCCGGTCGTCTCCGCTTCCGGCCTCGTCGTCTGCGGCCTCGGAATGGCGCTGCAAATTCCACTGGCCATGACCAGGGCCATGAATCTCTCCGGAGGAAGATCTGACGTCGCCATGGCGAGACTGGGCGTCGGCACCGGCGTCGCCACTGCTGTCGGCCCATTTGTGCTGAGTGTTCTGGGCGACGTCGTGGGAATCCACCTGGCCTTCCTTCTGGTGCCGATTCTGTTGGTCTGGGCAATCTTTTTGACCGCTACCCGAAGGAGCGAATCGAACCTAGGCGCACTGGCAGGAAACTAGCCGCTTCCCTCAAGGATTGGATACTCATGTCGAAGGCGCTCGACGAGAAATGGGAAGTAAGATCAACCCTTGACGTCAGCTACGAGATTCGGATCGCCGCCGACCTGCTGAACCCGGAGAACCCGACACTGCTTGAGCTTCCTGACGGAGGAATCGGCTCGGGCGAACGTGTCGTGGTGCTGGACCACAACCTGGTGGGCTCCTACGGTTCCCGGATCGATGCCTACTTCCGGGCCCGCGCAGTTCCCCACCGTACCGTCGTGGTGTCGGGTGGCGAACAGAACAAGACCATGGGCCAGGTGTTCCAGATCGTCAGCGCGCTCAATAACGCCGGAACGCTGCGGGTGGGCAATCCGCCGATAGCGATCGGTGGCGGTGTGGCTCTCGACATCGTCGGCCTCGCGGCCAGTCTCTACCGCCGGGGGATCCCACACACCAGGGTTCCTACCACTCTGCTGTCGCTGGTCGACGTGAGCGTCGCCGCGAAGACGGGGGTGAACTTCCAGGGCTATCGGAACCGGATCGGCTCCTACAGCCCTCCCCCGTTGACGCTCGTGGACCTGTCCTTCCTGGGTACCGTGCCGCAACGCCAGATCTCCAACGGCGCGGGGGAAATGCTCAAGCTGGGCCTCATCAAGGACGCGACCCTCTTCGAGTTGTTGGAGGCCGGCGGCCCAGACCTGGTCAACAGCCGGTTCCAACACTCGCAAACGGCTCGGCACGCCATCGGCCTCGCCATCGCCGACATGATCGAAGAGTTGCGTGACAATCTCTGGGAGAAAGACCTGCGGCGGGTCGTCGACTACGGTCACTCTTTCAGCCCGCTGGTCGAGATGCGACACGTCCACGACCTGCTGCACGGCGAGGCCGTGACACTCGACTGCATCTTCTCGGCGGTCATAGCCCTGCGTCGCGGCCACCTAGGGCACGCTGACCTGCAACGGATTCTCGACACCGCCCGCGGTCTGCGCCTGCCCGTGTGGCATTCCGCCTTCGGCGATGCCGCACTGCTGTGGCAGGCACTGTCGGACACCGTGCGGCATCGCAACGGTAGCCAGAACCTGCCGCTCATGGCCGGAATCGGCAGGTCGCTCTTCATCAACGACCTCACGTTCGACGAGGTGGCGACCACCGTGGAGCACATGCGCCACCTGGCGACCGAGAGCCTTCGGCTCGATGCGGTGGTCGCTCCGTGACGGGGGCGGTGGACCTCGGCCAGTGGCTGCGCGGTCGGGTGCTGTTCGTCACCGGTGCCAGCGCCGGCATCGGCCGGACCACGGCGACGGTGGCCGCCCGTAGCGGCATGAAAGTCGTGGTCGCGGCGCGGCGGGCGGACGAATGCCAACGGTTGGTCAAGGAGATCGTCTCGACGGGTGGCGACGCCGTCCACGCCGTCGTCGATGTCACCGACGAGGAGCAGGTCGCGGCAGCGATCAGGTTGGCGGTCTCGACCTACGGCAGACTCGACTGCGCGTTCAACAATGCCGGCGTCTCGGGCGACGGCCGGATCGTCGATCTCGACGCGAGCATGTTCGACCGGGTGATGAACGTCAATGCCCGTGGACTATTGCTGTGCATGCAGCACGAGCTCCGGCAGATGCGCGCGCAGGGCACGGGGACGATCGTCAACAACATCTCCGTTCATGGCTTCCGCAACGCCTTCCCGGGGGTCGGAGCGTATGCCGCCTCCAAGCATGCGGCGGTCGCGCTCACCCGCGCCGCGGCGATCGAGAACGCGGAGATCGGGCTGCGCGTCAACGCGGTGGCGCCCGGCCCGATCGACACCGAGATGTTTCGGTCGTCGACGGCGACCAACCCCGTCGCGGCGAGGTGGCCCCGACTGATCCCGGCAGGCCGGGTCGGCACACCCGACGAGGTCACCGTGACGGTCATGTATCTGTTGTCCGATCTGTCGAGCTATGTCAACGGCCAGATCATCGGCGTGGACGGCGGATTCCTTGCGCTGTGAGGAGAGAAACAATGCGAGATAGGCGTTACGACTTCGTCGTCATCGGCGCGGGCATTGCGGGCAGTGTCCTGGCCAACCGGCTCTCGGCCGACCCGTCGGTCTCCGTGCTGCTGCTGGAGGCCGGACCCGATGCTGCCTCGGATCCCAGGATCACCTCGCCGTCGTCCTGGCCGCAGTTGCTCGACAGCGAGTACGACTGGTGCTACCGGACGGCGCCCCAACGACACCTGCACAGGCGCGAGCTGGCGTGGCCGCGAGGGCGGGTCGTCGGTGGGTCCAGCTCGCTGCACGCCATGGTCTATATCCGCGGCCACGCCAGCGACTTCGACAGGTGGGCGCTGTTCGGCGGCCCGGACTGGGGCCGCGAGGGCGTCCTGCCCTGGTTCGAGCGCCTGGAGAACGACGCCCTCACCGTCAGCTCGCTGCAGCAGCCGCACCTGTTGGCGCAGGCGTTCGTCGACGCCGGGCAGGAGCACGGGATCGAGGCCAACGCCGACTTCAACGGCTCGCGCCAGCAGGGGATCGGCTTCTACCACGTCATGCAGCGTGCCGGGCGACGGTGCAGTGCGGCCGACGCCTACCTGCGGCCAGTGGCGACGCGACCGAATCTGACCATTCACAGCGGCAGTCGGGTACTGAAGATCGTCGTCCGCAACGGGGTCGCCACCGGCGTACGGCTACACCTCGCCGGCGAACCGATCACCGTTCACGCCGACCGTGAGGTGATCCTATCGGCAGGGGCCGTCGCGTCACCGCAGCTACTGATGCTGTCCGGCATCGGAGCCGCCTCACAGCTACGTGAGCACGGCATCCCGGTGCACGCCGACCTGCCCGGAGTCGGCAGCAACCTCCACGACCACGTCCAGGTCTCGGTCTGCCACCGGTGCCCGACGCGGCACCCGGTGGCGCCGACGTCGAATCTCGGTGAAGCCGGCGGATTCGTCAATCTGCTCGGCACATCCGACGCACCGGACGTGCAGCTCTCCTTCGCACCGATGGTCGACCTCAACGCCGCTTCGGAGTTCGGTGGCGGCTTCACCATCGGCGCTGCGGTAACCCGTCCCACCAGCAGAGGACGGGTTTCGCTCGCCTCGGCCGACCCGTGGCAGCCACCCGTCATCGACCCCGACTACCTGGCGACCGACCACGACAGCCGGACGCTGGCTGCCGGCGTCGCACTGGCGGTCGAGCTGGGAAAGACCGCGGCTCTTCGCCGGTACGGACAGCGCACGTCGGTGGTCGATGACGTCCTCGACTTCTGCCGGCGCAACGCCCAGACGCAGTTCCATCCGGTCGGCACCTGCAGATTCGGCACCGACGACCACGCGGTCGTCGACCCGGACCTCCGCGTACACGGCATCGGAGCGCTGCGGGTCGTGGACGCGTCGGTGATACCTACGGTGACCACCGGCAACATCTCGGCGCCGGTGTTCGCCGTCGCGGAGAAGGCCGCACACCTGATCATCGAACCTGTCCCGGCGGCGAGTGGAGCCCGACGGTGAACGACCACGACGCGATCCTGTTCGACTGGGACGGGACGCTGGTCGACAGCCACGCCGCCCACTACCAGTCACTGAAGGAGGTGATGGACGAACAGGGCATCGTCGTCGACCGGAACTGGTTCATGTCGGAGACGGGGATGTCGACAGCAGAATCGATCACGCTGCTGGCCCGCCAGCAGCAGGTCACGCTGACCCTGCCGCTCGCCGAACTCGTCCGGCGGTGTGAGTCGGTCTACCTCGACAGCGTGGATCGCGTCAGGGAGATCACCGCGATAGTCGACATCGCGCGGAGCAACCACGGCGTGCTCCCGATGGCCGTTGCGTCCGGTGGGCTACGAGCCAGCATCACCGCGACCATGACGGCGCTGGACCTCGACGAACTCTTCGACGTCGTGGTGACTCGGGAGGACGTCACGGCCGGCAAGCCAGCGCCGGACATCTTCCTGGTGGCGGCGGAGCGGCTCGGAGTCCGCGCCAGCAGGTGTCTGGTGTACGAGGACAGCGACGCCGGCATCGCCGCCGCCCGTGCCGCGGGCGCCACGGTAGTGGACATCCGTCAAATCTGAGAGAAGGAAGCCATGCCTGGACCCGGATACGCATTCCTCGGTGCCGAGGAGAAGCACAACATCGCTCAGGTGCTGGACAACTGGGACCTCAATCGCTATGCCTACGACAAGCCGGATTTCACCTCGTTCGTCCGGGAGTTCGAACTGAGCAGCCAGCAACTGTTCCACTCGCCGTACTCCGTCGCGGTGAACAGCGGCACCTCGGCCCTCCTGACCGGCCTCGCCGCCCTGGGCATCGGTCCCGGCGACGAGGTGATCGTTCCCGGCTACACCTTCGTCGCCTCCATCGGCAGCATCATCTACAGCGGTGCCACGCCGGTGCTGGCCGAGATCGACGAGTCCCTGACGTTGGATCCGGCCGACGTCGAGTCCCGGATCACCGCACAGACCCGCGCCATCATGCCGGTCCACATGCTCGGTGCGCCCTGTGATCTGGCCCCGCTGCGCGACATCGCCCGACGGCACGACCTCGCCATCATCGAGGACGTCGCGCAGGCATGCGGCGCCTCCTACCAGGGCCAGAGGCTGGGCACCTGGGGCGACGTCGGCGCCTTCTCACTCAACCCCTTCAAGGTCATCTGCTGTGGGGAGGGCGGTTTCCTGCTCGCCTCGAACGAGCGGCTCTACCAGCGGGCCTATTCCTTCCAGGACCAGGGCTGGTTCCCGCTGCGCACGGACACCGGGCAGGGCGACGTCCTGTTCGGACTCAACCTTCGAATGTCCGAGCTCGCCGGGGCGATCGCGTGCGCCCAACTGGGAAAACTCGACGCGGTCATCACCTCGGTACGCGAGCACAAGGCGCAACTGGCCTCACTGATCGCCCAGCGCGACGGGGTCCGCCGTCGTGTCCTGCACGATCCGCACGGTGAGTGCGGAACGCTACTGGTCTACGTGTTCGACCGTGTCGAGGACGCCGCTGCAGTGGCCGCCGCGTTGGGCACCAAGACCCTTGTCGACTCGGGTCGGCACTACTACGGCAACATGCCACAACTGGGTGCGTTGACCGGTGACGGTCCCAACGTCGCCCCGTTCCGCGCGCCGGGTACGGAGACCAAGCACGACTACCGGCGTGGCAGCCTGCCGCGCACCGACGAGGTTCTGGCCCGGTCGGTCGCCTTCTCCATCGGTGTGTCGGACCAGTACCTGGGTGCCGGATTCGGTATCACCGTCCGTTCGACCGAGGCTGAGGTGGCCCACGTCGCCCAGCAGATCAACGCGACGATGGACGGCGTGCTCGGCTAGCGGAACCGGTGCCGGCCCCCGCCTGCAAGGGCGGCGGGCCGGCACCGCCCGTAGATCTTAAAACCTGAGGGGCGACATGAAAATACGATCGGTGGCCGCGGAAGAACTCACCGACACAACTTTTGCCTTACAGGCGTACGCCTTCATGTCATCGCCATGGGAAGAAGCGCAGCGGGAGGCGTTTCACAAGAGCAGCATCTACCGGCGGACGGCCACCTGCCTGGTCGTCGAAGAGGCGGGCAGGATCGTCGCCTGCGCCGAGGCGCTGCCCATGCGGCAGAACCTGCGCGGCACCGTGCACCCCATGGCCGGTGTCGCCTCCGTCGCCTCCCATCCGGGGTCACGGCGCAAGGGCCACGTCCGGGCGCTGCTCAATCGGCTGCTGCGACAGATGCGCGACCAAGGATGCCTGCTGAGCACGCTGTATCCATTCCGGCCGAGCTTCTACCAGCGATTCGGCTATGTGGGCCTGCCCCGCAAGCGCACCGCCTGCCTCCAGACACCGGGGTTGCGCCTGGCCGGCGAGGTGCCCGGGACGGTCAGCCAACTCGACCTACGTGACGGCTTCCCCGAATACACGGCCCTCACCCACGAACTGCTGAGACGCTGGCACGGTTTCGCGGTGTTCGACGAAGTGCAGTGGGCCGCACGCCGGGAGAATCCCCCACAGTGGCTCGCGCTCGCCTGCGTCGACGGTGCAGTTGTGGGAGCCCTGACATATCGGATCACGGGCTTCGGCGGAGACCTCGTCGGCGACGACCTGCTCACCACCGGACCCCTGGGGCGGGCGCTGCTGTTGCAGTTCCTGGCACGGCATGTCGACCAGGTGAAGACGGTCAGCGTGACGGTGGCGGCAGGTGAGCTGGCCGAACTGTGGGACACCGACCTGGAGGTGACCGAGACGGGTCGCGTCGCCCTGCCCGGGGAGCCCGCCCCGATGGGCAGGCTGCTACGCATGGACGCCCTCGACGGTATGCCCTGCGGGACGGGCGACGTCACCGTGCAGATCGTCGACGACGAGCTGATCGGCGGAACCCATCGGCTGGTCGGCGAACGTGGCACGATGCTCGTGGAGCAGACGACGCGGCGACCCACCGCGGTCCTGACCGTCGCCGGCCTCAGCGGCCTGGCCTACGGTGTGCTCGACCCGGTGGACATCAACGCCCGCCAACTGGGAACGGTGGATCCGGAATCCCTGCAGCCGCTACGGCGACTCTTCCCGCGCGCCTCTCCCTACCTCTTCTCGACCTTCTGACGACGCCTGGGTGACCCAGCGCGCCCGTGATCTCGCTGCGGCGAAAGTTCGCAGCGTCCGATAGTTGCCCGCCGGCCGGTCGGTGGCCGACCTGCGGGCTCCAGTATCCAGGAACCGGTCGGACGACCCGGCCTCTGCGGGCCGGGTTCCGGTTCCCGCCCGAGGCGATCGTGCTGGCGGTCAGCCCCGGTCGAGGTCCGGAAATTCGTTACCGGCAAGGACGAACTCGTCGCCGAGTACCTGCGCCGGTTCGACCCCTCCGTTCTGTCTGGCGTGTTCGACCGCACCGACCTCACGCCCCGCGAACGGCTCCTCGCCGCGTTCGACGTCCCTCCCACCACCCCCCTGTGCCCCTACATCGGCGCCGCCGTCGAACTTCACGACCCCCAGCACCCGGCATCCCAGTACGCGCGCGACTACAAGGAAGCCGTCGCCGCGCGGCTCGCCGACACCGCCCGGGAAGCCGGTGCCGCCGAACCCGAACAACTCGGCGAGCAACTCGCGCTACTCATCGACGGTGCCGCGACCCGGACCCGGGTTCTCAACGCCGACGCCTTCCCCACCGCCGCCGTCCTCATCGACAAACGCCATCCCCGCGTCATCTCCTCCGCAGGCAGGCGATGACCGTGGAACTACCGGGTCTACTCCCGTTCCGGCGAGAGGCCAATGACGGCCCGATCACGCCTTGCCGCCCGGAAGACGACGTCGAATTCGGCGTGACCGGAACGATAGATCACGCCCCACAACGGCAAGAACAAACCGGATTCGCAGAAGGAGATCAACCGGGCTCGGGGCCGCGTAGATATCCGTGTTCAGCCGGGGGTGCTCCGTGGGGCAGGACCTCGATCCCGTGTGTTGTGGTTCCAGGGTTCTCGTAGACCGCTCGGCGCCTCGTGATCCGTTGGACAGCCGATGCACGGGCATTCATGGCTTGCACATGTGTCTCGGGTCACACTGCTTTGGCTATCCGCCGGGCGGTCGGCGCCGTCCTACTGAGCTTGGGTGATCAGGAAGCGGTGACCGAGGTGCAGCTGGTTCGCCGCTGCGCACGCGGTGAGCATGCCGCTTTCGACGAGTTGTACCGGCGTACGGCGCCGTGGCTGGCGACCCGGTTACGGCGCCGGTGTTCCGACGACGAGATCGTGGCCGAGGTTCTGCAGGAGACCTTCATGGCGGTGTGGCGGTCGGCGGGGTCGTTCACCGGCTCGGCGCAGAGTGGTGCGACGGGCTGGATCTGGACGATTGCGGCACGCCGGCTGGTGGACGCCTTCCGGCACCGTGCCCGCGCGGCGGAACTTCCGCTTGCGATAGCCGCAGCGCCGGCGCCCGCCGCCGAGGACGAGGTGCTCTGATGGTGCTGCGCCGCACCGTCACGGTGCTTACGGCGCTTCTGCCGGTTCTCGCGGCGGTCGGCTGGGCCGTCGGGACGTCGGTGGCGTTGTGGCTGCTGCCCTGCCTGACCGTTACCTCGGCCACGATCGCGCTGGGCAGTCTGCTCGGCGTACGAAGGGCTGCCGGTGTCGTCGCCGCTGCCTGGGTCGCCGTGGTGACGGCACCGGCGATGCTGACCCATCAGCTGCCCGGCGTGCTGGACGCCGACAAGGCCCCGGTCTGGGCAATGACCGGGCTGGTACTGGCCGCCCTGGCCTGGACCCGCGCTGACGCCTTCCAACGGCTCGCCACTCGTAACTGATCAACGGCCCGCCCACTGTTTCCCGCTGCCTGCCAGCGGCTGGTGATTCCTGTCCAAGGAGCGATGATGGTACGGAGTCTGTCCGAGGCCGAGTTGAGGCCGACCACGTGGGAACACGCGGTGCAGGCGCACGGCTTGCAGGTCCGGGCGGGCCGGCATCTGGCGGTGACCGGCCTCGACCTGCGCATCGGTGTAGGCGTCCACGGCCTGCTGGGTCCCAACGGCGCCGGGAAGACCACGCTGATGCGCGCGCTGGCGACCGTGCTCAGGCCAGCCGCCGGCAGCCTGAACCTTCTGGGTCGGCCGGTGCACGAGCGTCGAGCCGATCTGCGGCCGATCCGGCGCATGATGGGCTACCTGCCGCAGGAGTTCGGCTACTACCCGAAGTTCACCGTCTACGAGTTCGTCGAGTACACGGCCTGGCTCAAAGAAGTGCCCACGGCCGGCATCACCGTGGCCGCCGAACGGGCGATCACCCGGGTCGGGCTCACCGAGCGGGCCGGCAGCAAGTTGAAACAGCTGTCCGGTGGGATGCTGCGTCGTGCCGGTGTGGCCCAGGCCATCGTCAACGACCCGGCGTTGCTACTGCTTGACGAGCCCACCGTGGGTCTCGACCCGGAGCAGCGGTTGACCTTCCGCGAGCTGCTCCGTGACCTCGGCGCCGACACCTGCGTGCTGGTCTCTACCCACCTGGTAGAGGACGTGGTGGCCTCGTGCACCGATGTGGTCATCATGCATGCCGGCCGGGTGGTGTGGCAGGGCACGCCCGCGGAACTGGCCGAACGCGGCGGCACCGGTGACCCCGGTGACAGTGCCGCTGAACGCGGCTACGCCGCGGTGATCCGCCAGGCCCGGCGGGAGGCCGGCGCATGATAAGCGCGCTTGCCATCGACCTGCGCCGTAGCGCTGCGGTCGGCGCCGGCCTGATCGTGCTCCTACTCGGCCTCGCCGCGATGTATCTCCTCTTCGGGCCCGATGCGTGGAGCAGCCGATGGTCCCCGCTGGCAACTACGCTACGCACAGCGCTTGCCTTCACCTGGCCGCTCACCCTGGCCGCCGGGGCGTGGCTGACCGACCGCGACCGCCGCGGACGCGTCGGCGAGTTGTTCACCAGCACTGCCCGGCCCGCCTGGCAACGCGCCGCGTCACCGGCCCTCGCGCTGAGTCTGACCGTCACCGTCGCCTACCTGCTGACCGTGGCCGCATGCCTGCCGCTGGTAGCCGGCTCGGCGACCTACTTCAACCCCGCCGCGATCGCCGTCATCACCACCGGGCTGCCGCTGCTACTCGCCGCCGGGCTGCTCGGCATGGGCCTGGGCACCGTCGTACCGTCGCGGTTCACCGCGCCAACTCTGGCCATGGCCGGACTGATCCTGTCCAGCGCCCCCGGCCTGCTGTCCGCCTACTACGTCGCTGGCCGTGTCCAGCAGAGCGTTGCTCTGCTGTCGCCGGTGCTCGGCCAGAGCGGCGACTTCCTCATCGTGCCGGCCCGGCTGAGTCTGGCCCAGTCCATCTGGGCGCTCGCCCTGGCCACCACCGGATTCCTGCTGCTGTCGGCCACCAACGTCCGCGCCCGCACGGCTGCCGCCCTACCAGCCGTCTTCGGTGCCGTGACCGCGCTGCTTCTGCTGGCGTCGGCCGGCCCGGCCAACAGCATGGACGCCGTCGACGCCGGTGCCCGCGAGCTGGTCTGCGCCGACGGAACACCCCGCGTCTGCGTCCGCCGGGTACACGCCGCCATCCTCCCCGACACCGTCGCACCCGCCCGCGACGCCCTGCACCGCCTCAGCCGCCTACCGAATCCCCCGACCGCCGTCGACGAAGGGATCCGAGACATCAGCGGTAACCCCGCCGAACAGGACACCCCGTCAGGGCAGACCATCACCTTCTACATCGACAGCGGACGGGCCGCGGACATCGACGCCGAACAGGTCACGCTGCAAATACTGACCGGTGCCGGGGTCATCAGCTGCGGAGACACCAGCAACTGGGAGACATACGGCGCCGCCCGGCTCGCCGCCGCGTACTGGCTGCTCGAAACCCCGCCACCGGACACTGAACAGAAAGCAGTCGAGGTATGGCAACGGCTGGCCTCACTGCCCGCAGCCGAACAACTGGCACGCATCGCCGCGCTCCGCGACGCTGGCCTTGCCTGCAACGCCGACACCCAGTGGGACATCCTGATGGGTAGCCCTCGATGAAAGGGCTTGCTCACCACTTCCGAGCGCGCCGGATACCCGCCGCCATGATCGGCGCCGCGGCGGTGGTCTGGGGCCTCTGGGCGATCTGGACCGCAATCTCGCCACCCGACATCCTGTCGGCTCCCCTGTCCATGGCCGCCACCGGCTTCGCCGCCGTCGCCGCCGGCATCACTCTCACCGGTCCCGACCCCGACCTGGACCGCACCGCCGCACTGCCCTGGCCGACTCGGCGGGCACTGCACCTGACCCTCGCCGCTCTGGTCGTCCTCGGTCTGCTGCTGTCGGTAGCCGGCACGATGCACGGATACGGCGAGCCGGCCGCCCTCGCGCGCAACTGCGCCGGCGCGCTCGGTCTGATCAGTCTCGGCGCTGCCACCCTTGGTAGCGCACGCTCATGGTTCTATCTGGTCCCCTTCATCACCATTCCGCCGTTCCTGCCGATCAGCCGCACCACCGGCGACAGCGTCCTCGGCCAAATTCTCAGCTGGCCCCTGCAGCCAGCCGAATCCACAACAGCCGGCACTACCGCAGCCGGACTGCTCGTCCTCGGCGCAGCCCACTACATCCTGCGAGGATCACGACTGAACACATCAGCAGGGACTGCCGCCTAATGCGATGTTCCCCCGTCCAGGCTGATCCCGACCACCACGTAGAAGGGCCGGTTCGTGACCTGCCCCTGCCGGATCTTCATCACCAGCGCGTCGATGAACACCACGGGATACACTCGATCCAGAGGCCGCTGCCGCCAGGATTCCGGCGGAAGGTCCACATCCGGGGCCGTGGAACCGGAAGGCCAAAGACCGAGCGTTTCACGCTGCCCGTCTGATTTCTCTCCGTGAGAACGGGCGCCAGATGTTCGCCACTTTCAGCGCCAACTCGCCGCCCCGTTCTCCGCGGATGTTCGTCAGAACGAGCGCCGCTTGTTGACAGTTACAAGTCGGCGCGAAGGTCGACAGAGGATCAGCACGTCACTCTACGTAGACGTCGGCTGCGATGTTGGACCAAAGGTCTACGCGCGGTTCCGCCGATCTGTGTGATGAGCGGCCACTTCAACAGACGGGCCCCGAACTGCTGGTGCCGGCGTTGACCCGGATGCCGCGCGGGGCCGCACTGCCCCTGGCCGCACTGGCGGTGTTGGCCCTGGCCCGCCGGCGCAGGGCCACCGGTGCCACGCCGGCGTGGGCGTAGCGGATGTCGCTGGCCGAGGTCGGCATCGGGTACGGGACGGTGCCGTGGGTGTGGATGACCCTGCTGCCGGGCTCCCGGGCCGGGGTGAGCCTGGTACCGCTGCGGGATCTGCTCACGATCCTCGCCGACCGCGGGTCGGTGACGCTGACGGGGCAGGTCGCCGGCAACCTGCTGGTGTTCGCGGCGCTGGGGTTCTTCGCCCCGCTGCGGTTCGCGGCGCTGGCGTCGGTGCCGCGGATCCTGGCGCTCGCGGCGGGCTGCTCGGTCCTGGTGGAGGCCGGGCAGTACGTCCTGCGGCTGGATCGGGTGTCGTCCGTGGACGACGTGCTGCTCAACGCCGCTGGCGCCGGGCTGGCCGCGCTGGCCTCGCGCCGCTGCGCGTCAGGAGGTAGCCGGCACAGGCGGTCAGCGCCATGGTTGCCAACGCCGCGGACGGACGGATGAGTGCGCGGCCACCCTCGCGGGAGCCCAGCGCGGCTCCGAAGGAGCGGTCAGCCATCAACGACCAGCGAGACCGCCACGACAGGGCCGACCCGATCGAGAGCGCGGACCCGATGGACAGGACCGATCCGGCGGAGCCGACGCTGCCGACGGAGGCGATCGAGCCGACGCTGCCGATGGACAGCACCGAGCCGCGCGATCCGATGGACAGCAACGAGTCGGTGGACCACAACGACAGCCGTGACGAGCGGGTGGAGGTCATGAACGGATTATGCGGGACTGCTGTTGCTCCCGCGGCCATCCGGATCTGGCCGGGAGCAGCCGCCGCGACCTCGGGTGGCGTCTGACCTCAATCTGACGGAGAGGGAGGGGGTGGGCACGGTCTGTGCGGATATCGACCAGCGCGGCACCGGGGGCAAGGAAATGAGCGGCGTCGATTGACGGATGGCCGCCCGGTCGGGAGACTGACTGACGCAGGTAAATGTCATGGGAGTGTTCACAGGGTGTTACAAATCCAAGACCGCAGGTTGGCGGGCTGAGACTCCGGGCCGGAAGGCCGGTCGAAGGCGCATTGCGTGAACGCTCCCCGTCCGACGTCCGCTGCTACTGCTCCGACCAGACCGGGACATCCCGACGGTGATCGGCATCCTCACGGCCGTGTCGCTGCCACGGCCGTGCCTCGGCGCGGTCCGAGGGTCGCCACCGTGCCAGCCCACAGGAGGTACCTGAACTGTGTCGACACCTTCGGCGGCACCGGCGGCACGTCGCGCCTCCCGACACTGACCCGCACGAGCCCTCAACCGGTCGTCCTCAAGCCCTGGAGATCGTCATGTTGTCACGCAGACAGCGCGTCGCGCTGCTCTCCGCCTGCACGGCGGTCACCGTCAGCGCCGGCGTCGCCGTCGTGACGGTGGCGTCCGCCGCCGCGATCCGTCAGGAGGTCGAGACCGCGCCTGCCACCTGCGACGGCGCGATCGAGTCCAACCACACCGGCTACTCGGGCAGCGGGTTCTGCAACGGCAGGAACGCCGTCGGTGCGGCGGCGCAGTTCACCGTGAACGTGTCGGCCGCCGGCACGGCGACCATCGCCGTCCGGTACGCCAACGGTACGACCGACAACCGCCCGGCCGACGTGCTCGTCAACGGCTCGGTGGCGCAGGCCGCTAGCACGTTCGACCCCGCCGGGGCGTGGACGACCTGGGCCACGAAGACCCTCACCGCCTCGCTCACCGCCGGCAGCAACACGATCCGGTTGAGCCCCACCACCGCCGCGGGACTCGCCAACATCGACTACGTCGAGGTCGAGACGACCGGCACCCCGCCGCCGTCCGAGACGGGCCGACAGCTGGAGGACCTGAACCGGGGCGTGGTCAGCGTCCGCTCCGGGTCGGGCAACCTGGTGTCCTGGCGGTTGCTCGGCACCGAGGCGGCCAACACGGGCTTCAACGTCTACCGCGGCGCCACGAAGCTGACCGCGTCGCCGATCACCACCTCCACCAACTACCTCGACGCCGGGGCGCCCGCCGACGCCTCGTACACGATCCGTGCGGTGGTCGACGGGGCGGAGCAGGCGGCCTCGGAGGCGTCGCTGCGCTTCGCCGGTGGCGACCACATGGACGTGCCGATCTCCCGGCCGGGCAGCAACTACACCGCCGGTGACGCCAGCGTCGGCGATGCCGACGGCGACGGGCAGTACGAGATCTTCCTCAAGTGGGACCCCAGCGACCAGAAGGACAACTCCCAGTCGGGCGTGACCAGCAACGTCTACCTCGACGCCTACCGGCTCGACGGCACCCGGTTGTGGCGCGTCGACCTGGGGCGCAACATCCGTGCCGGAGCCCACTACACGCAGTTCCAGGTGTACGACTACGACGGTGACGGCCGGGCGGAAGTCGCGGTCAAAACCGGCGACGGCAGCCGCTCCGGCACCGGGCAGGTCATCGGTGACGCGAATGCCCTGCACCGTAACGCCGGCGGGTACATCCTCACCGGGCCCGAGTACCTGACCATGTTCAGCGGGCTGAGCGGCGCGGTGCTGGCCACGGTGCCGTTCCAGCCGGCCCGCGGCAACGTCAGTGACTGGGGCGACGACTACGGCAACCGCGTCGACCGGTTCCTGGCCGGCACCGCGTACCTCGACGGGCGCCGACCCAGCCTGATCGTGGGCCGTGGCTACTACGCCAAGACCGCGATCGCCGCGTACGACTTCCGCAACGGACAGCTCACCCTGCGGTGGAAGTTCGATTCGAGCAGCGCGGGCAGCCAGTGGACCGGCAAGGGCACCCACTCGCTGTCCATCGCCGACGTCGACGGCAACGGCACCGACGAGATCATCTACGGCGGCATGACGATCAACGCCAACGGGACCGGCCGCTACACCACCAACTTCTACGCCCACGGCGACGCGCTGCACGTCAGCGACTTCGTGCCCAGCCGCCCCGGCAAGGAGATCTGGCAGATCCACGAGCAGAACTCCGGCGCGGCGGCGACGCTGCGCGACGCCAACACCGGCGCGATAATCATGCAGAAGAACAACAGCTGCGGTTGCGAGGGGCCGGGGCGTGGTGTGGCCGGTGACGTCTTCGCCGGCAACCCCGGCGCCGAGTTCTGGGGGAGCGGCACCGGCCTGACCAGCCTGTTCAACTCCGCTGGCGGCAGCGTCGGGCGTACCCCGGGCAGCTCCAACTTCCTCGCCTGGTGGGACGGCGACCCGGTGCGGGAACTGCTCGACGGCAACCACGTCGACAAGTACGGCACGGGCGGCGACACGCGCCTGCTCACCGCCACCGGCGCGCACTCGATCAACGGCACCAAGGCGACGCCCTCGCTCTCCGGTGACCTGTTCGGCGACTGGCGGGAAGAGGTCATCCTGCCCCGGGACGACAACGCCGCGCTGAGTATCTACGCCAGCCCGACGCAGACCGACCGGCGGCTCTACACCCTCCTGCACGACCCGCAGTACCGGGTGGCGATCGCCTGGCAGAACACCGCCTACAACCAGCCGCCACACCCGAGCTTCTTCCTGGGCGACGGCATGACCACCCCGCCCCGCCCCGACATCTACCTCCGGTAGCTGCCACTTCCGGAGTACGGCGTCCGACCTCGTCGTGCCGGGCCTGCGGGAACACCACCGACCTTCGATCAGCCAAGGAGCTCAGTCATGAGACCCCTGCCCTTCCTCGTCATCGGCACGCTCGTCGCCGGCACGGTCGCGGCGCTGAGCGGCAGTCCCGCGACGGCGGCCGTGAACCGGTACGAAGCCGAGACAGCGCCGGCGGTGTGCACCGGCACGATCGACGCGAACCACGCCGGCTTCTCCGGGACCGGGTTCTGCAACGGCGACAACGTCGTCGGCGCCTCGGTCCAGTTCACCGTGACCATGCCGGCGGCGGGACGGGCGACCCTGGGCGTACGCTTCGCCAACGGCACCACCACCGGCCGCCCGGCGGACGTCCTCGTCAACGGCACCCGGGTCTCGACCGCCGCCTTCGGCGGCACCGGTGCCTGGACCACCTGGTCGGCCAGCACGCTCACCGTGTCGCTGGGTGCCGGAAGCAACACCATCCGGCTCAGCCCGACCACGGCGGCCGGCCTGCCCAACGTCGACAATCTCGATGTCGACACCTCCGGCAGCTCCTCGGCCGGCACGGGTCGGCCGGACGACTCGAACATCCAGTACTACGGCCGGTGGAACAGGTCCGACCCGGCGTTCCCCGCGATGGGCTGGGCCGGCGGCTACCTCGAGACCCGCTTCACCGGCAGCGTCATCGGGGTGCGCCAGCGCAACGCCATCGACCTGTACTACTCCGTCGACCAGGCCGCACCGCAGTGGCGGCGCAACGTGTCCGGCAACGTCACCCTCGCCTCCGGGCTGACCGGCGGCTCGCACAGCATCCGGATCGGCTACCGCGAGCGGGCCGGCTCGTACACCGGCGACCCGGTGTTCGGTGGGCTCATCCTGGCCAGCGGGGCGCAGACCGCGCCGCTGGCCAGGCCGGCGAACCTCGTGGAGTTCATCGGTGACTCCATCACGGTGGGCCAGCCCAACGCCAACCGCCCCTTCACCGCCTACCCGTGGCTCACGGCCGAGGCCCTCGGGGCCGGTCACACCCAGGTCGCCCAGGGCGGCGCCTGCCTGGTCAACCAGGACTGTTACGGCATGGTCGACTGGTTCCGCCGCTCCTCGGCGTGGGTGAGCACCGACGACTGGAACTTCGGGACGTACCAGGCGACCGCCGTGGTCATCAACCTCGGCACCAACGACGTCGGCCACGGCGTCAGCACCGCGCAGTTCCAGCAGAACTACGTCGTCATGCTCGAACGCGTGCGCGTGGCGTACCCCAACGCGGAGATCTTCGCGATGGGCGTCTTCCGCAACCGGTACGTGCCCGAGACCCGCAGCGCCGTCGCCACCCGCACCGCGGCCGGCGACGCGAAGGTCCACTTCGTCGACACCACGGGCTGGATCGACCCGGCCACCGACACCACGGACAACGTCCACCCGACGGACGCCGGCCACGTCAAGATCACGCAACGGCTCCGGCCGATTCTCGACCAGTACATCTGAGCGACCCGAGGAGCGACATGAATCGACGAGCGGTCATCGGCGTCGTGACGATGACGACAGTCCTCATCGGGCTGGGCGCCACCATCGCCACGGCAGCGCCCAGCCGGTACGAGGCCGAGACGGCGCCGGTGGTGTGCACCGGCACGATCGACGCGAACCACGCCGGGTACTCCGGGACCGGGTTCTGCAACGGCGACAACGCCGTCGGCGCGGCGGTCCGGCTCACCGTGACCACCTCGGCGGCCGGGACGGCGACGCTGGACGTACGGTTCGCCAACGGCTCCACCACCGCGCGACCCGCCGCCGTCCTGGTGAACGGCACATCGACGCAGACGGTGCCCTTCGCGCCCACCGGGGCGTGGACGACGTGGGTCACCACGACGGTGACCGTGCCGGTGAACCCGGGCACCACCACCATCGGGTTCAGCCCGACCACGGCCGGCGGGCTGCCCAACCTCGACTACTTCGACCTGACGGGCGGCGGCCCGTCGCCGAGCCCGTCGCCGTGCGCGCCGCCGTCGTCCAGCTCTCCTCCCCCGCAGGGGCAGGTCACCGTCTGGTTGGCCGGCGACTCCACGGTGGCCGACCCCTCCGGCGGCACCGTGTGCCCGGCCGGCTGGGGCAACCAGTTCGCCCAGTACTTCACCAGCGACGTCACCGTACGCAACAGTGCCGTGGGCGGGCGGAGCATCCAGACGTGGCTCTACGACCCCAACGTGACGAGCACGAAGAACCCGGCCGGGGAGTGCGTCGTCAGCCCGGAGACGTACTCCTCGCGCTGGCAGGCCATGCTCGACCCGACGACCGGCATGAAGCGCGGCGACTACCTGCTCATCCAGTTCGGGATCAACGACGGGACCAGTGCCTGCCCCCGCCACGTCGGTTCGGCGCGGTACCAGCAGTTGCTCGGGATGATGGCAACCGCGGCCAAGGCGCGCGGCGCCCACCCCGTCTTCCTGACCCCGCCGGCCGCGCTCACCTGCTCCGGGAGCACGGCGGTCGGCAACCGCGGCTTCGTCACCGAGACGAACTCGGCCGGCAGCGCGAACGCCGTCCCCGTCATCGACCTGCACCGGCTCAGCTACACGCTCTACAACAGCCTGCGTTTCTGTCCCTTCAACGGCGACTACGGCTCGGGCCCGGTGGGTGCCTTCTTCTGCGACGACCACACCCACTTCGAGCCGTCCGGCGCCAGGCAGATCGCCGGCGTCGTCACCCGAGCACTCCGTGACCAGCAGATCCCCCTGGCCACCTACCTGAGATAGGACGGGGACGCCGGTGACCGACCGGCGATCCAACCATCGCGGCCCACCCGGGGCGGCGACGCTGTACCGGCCACCGGCGTCCCGGGCTGGCCGGTCGCACCGTCGTCGCCCTCGGGCGTGCCTGGATGGGTGCGGCGGCTGAGCGGTCCCGACATGCTGCCTCCTCAGACGCAACTTCTGGTGGCAAGATAGGCGAGATCCATCAACCGAAATAGATGGCCGGATGAACAGCGGATTCCCCGCATAGATTACCCACAGTAAGCGGGTCACTTACCGGCAGGAACGGTGGGCTGCCCCACGGAGGGTGTCAGCTACAGGACAGTTGATTGTGTAGTCCGATCACGGGCAAAAGTGGGCAGATCAGGGGCGCTGACCCGGGTCGGTCCAGCGGTACCGAAGCGGACCAGCTCCGCCTCCCGTCGGCGGCGGAGCCGGACGCGCGGTCGTTAGCGGAACATGTCGATGTTGCGGTGAACCCAGGTGTGGAAGCTGGTCGCGGGTCGGCCCGCGATATCCGAAACGGCGGTGCTGATCGATGCCGGGTGCAGTTCGAGGGCCTGCCAGTAGTTCAGCAGCGCTTCCGCGTAGTCGCCGGTCACGTACTGGTTGGCAGGCTGTTTCCACTGCTCGCGGGTGATCCGGTTGACGGTGATCGTCTCGCCGAGGGCGGCCGACAGGGCGTGTGCCTGTTCGGCGAGGCTGATCGCGTCCGGTCCGGTGAGGTTGAGTGTGGCGCCGCGTAGCCCGGAATCGGTGAGGGTGTGGTACGCCACCTCGGCGACGTCGCCCTCGTCGACGGCGTCGACGCGGGCGGCTGGGTAGGGCAGGTCCACGGCCCGTTTAGCGCGGATGCCGTGCATCCATTGCCGGGCGTTGCTTGAGAAGGAGCCCGGGCGGTAGCCGAACCGACCACCGACGATCAGCAGCGACCCCATCGTGAGCGTGTGACTGGCACCCAGCCATGGCGCCAGCGAGTCGGTGGCACCGAGGTCCCGCAAGATCGCCGGTGCCGCGACATTGGTGACGGTGGTGCTGAGGAGATCCAGAACGTCGGCCGCGACGATGACGGCGAGAACCGCCCACGTGCGCCTGGACATAAAGGAGGACACGGCAGAGGAACTCTCTTCTGAGAGACCAGACTGCGAGCCCAGTGGCACCTGCTGGTGCAGAACGACAAGCTGTTCGGACCGCAGTACGCGCTCATCGGCACCACGGCTCAGCTCGCGCTCGTCGAGTACGCGTGGCGGTGACTGCGCGTGCCGACAGAGTGATCGCGCGTCCATGACCTCGTCGAGACAGCGCGCGCAGGGCCGCCGCCGGCCGCATGCCTGCGGTGACCCTGTCAGCAGGCTGAGTCGTCGTCGAGCCACCTGTTGCCGCCAAGTTGAAGATCAGCGACCGATCGATCGGGTCAGCCGGGCCGGCCGGCAGCCATCGTGGCGGCCAGACCGGCGACCGTGGGATCGGAGAACAGCGTCCGGATCGGTAGGTCGATGCCGTAGTCGGCGCGGATCCGGGCCATCAACCGGGCCGCCGTCAGCGAGTGCCCGCCGAGGGCGAAGAAGTTGTCCCGTACGCCCACCGGCGCCGGCAGCAGCAACAGCTCGGCCACGATTGCGGCCAGGCGGGCCTCGACCGGGGTGCGCGCGGCGACCGACTCCTGACTCGACGACGCGCTCCAGTCGGGCTCGGGCAGGTTGCGGTAGTCGACCTTGCCGCTGCGGGTGAGCGGCAGCTCGGGCAGCACCACGTACGCGGCCGGGACCATGTAGTCGGGAAGCGTTTGCCGCAGGTGTTCGCTCAGCCCGGCGGGCGGCCGGTCGGCGCCGTTCCCGGTGACGACGTAGCCGATGAGGCGCACGTCGTCACCGCCACCCCGCACCGACACCACGGCCTCGGCAACGTCGGGATGGCTTCGTAGGGCCACCTCCACCTCGCCGCTCTCGATCCGGTACCCACGGATCTTGATCTGCCGGTCGGCCCGGCCGGCCAGCTCGATCCGGCCGGTCCGGCGCCACCGGCCGACGTCACCGGTCCGGTACAGGCGGGCACCCGGCCGCGGGGCGAACGGGTCGGGCCGGAAACGGGCCGCGGTCATCCCGGGTGCACCGTGGTAGCCGTGGGCCACCCCGGCTCCCCCGATGTAGACCTCCCCGAAGACGCCGGGCGGGACCGGCCGCTGCCGGGCGTCGAGCACGTACAGCCGGGTGCCGGCGATGATCGACCCGATCTCGATCGGGGCCGGCGATCCGGCGACGACGTCACCGCCGGAGTAGATCGTCGTCTCGGTCGGGCCGTACAGGTTCCACACGCGCGCTCCCGGGCCGGTGCCCATCACGTCGGCCAGGTCCCTGGGCAGCGGCTCCCCGGCGGTCATCCGCAGCGTCACGGCGTCCGGGATGCCGCCGGCGTCGACGAGCATCCGCCAACCGGCCGGCGTGGCCTGCATGGCAGTCGCGCCGCTGTCGATCAGCAGTTCGCGCAGCCGGGTCGGGTCCTTGACCTGGTCGGTATCGGCGACCGCGACGCGTCCGCCGGCCAGTACCGGCGCGAGCAGCTCGACCAGGGCGATGTCGAACGCGAACGTCGACACGGCGACGAACCGGTCCTGCGGGCCGAGGGCCAGCATCGGCACGACCGCGTCGAGCAGCGCCGCGATGCCGCCCTGGGTCACGGTGACCGCCTTGGGCCGGCCGGTCGACCCCGAGGTGAAGATGGTCACGGCCGGGGCCGACGGCGGCCGGTCGGGTACCGGCTCGGGCCGCTCGAGGTCCGCCGGGAGCGCGGCCAGGTCCACGACCGGTATCGGCGCCGCCGTCGGTGGGAGGGCCGGCGCGCCCGCGACGCCGCTGTCGACCACGATCGCGGCCGCCCCGGCATCGGCCAGCATCATGGCGATGCGCTGTTGCGGATAGATCGGGTCCAGCGGTATGTAGGCCGCGCCGGTCGACCAGACGCCGAGGACCGTGGGCAGGAGTCGGGCGCCGCGGGGCAGCAGGATCGCCACCCGGTCGGCCGGGCCGACACCCCGGTCGGCGAGCGCGGCGGCGATCCGCCCGGCCCGGTCGCGCACCTGCGCGCCGGTCAGCTCGTCGTCGCTGCCGGTGACGACGACCGAGTCGCCGGCACACGCCGCGGACAACCGGGCCACGGCGGTGGCCTCCGGGTCGAGGTGCGGGCCGCCGTCCGGCCAGCGGTCGGTGACCAGGGCCGACAGATCGGGGGACATGATCTCCGCGTCGGCGACGACGCCGTCCGGGTCGTCGGCGAGGCAGCGCAGGACCGCCTGGAAGCCGTCGGTCACCAGTTGGCCGGTCGCGTCGTGGAAGAGGTCGCTGTTGTAGTTGACCCGCAGCTGGGGTGCGTCCGCCGCCTCGGTGACGGTCAGCTCGATCTCGAACTTCGCGGTGCCGTTCTCCACCAGCTCGGGCCGCCAGTGGAGCCCGCCGCGGTCCGGGACGGCCCAGGACTCCTCCATCGCGAACATCACCTGGGTCAGCGTGAACCGGGCCGGGTCGCGGTCGGGGCGCAGCAGTTCCACCATCCGCTCGAACGGCAGCTCCTGGTGGGCCAGCGCCCGCGCGGTCGCGAGGTGGACGGATCGCACCAGGTCGCCGAGCGTGGCGTCCCGGTCGATCCGGACCCGGATCGGCACGGTGTTCATCAGCAGGCCGACCATCGTCTCCGTCTCCGGCCGGGTCCGGGCGGCCATCGGTACGGCGATCACCAGGTCGTCGCTGTCGGTCAGCCGGGACAACACGACCGCGTAGGCGGCCAGCAGGACGGCGAACACCGTGGTGCCCTGCCGGGCCGCGAGCTGCCGGAGCGCATCGGCCAGGCCGGTGTCCAGTGTGGTGTGGATGGACCGGCCGGCGAAGGTCTGGCGGTCCGGATACGGCTCGTCGGTCGGCAGTGACAGCGCCGACGGCGCGTCGGCCAGCTCGTCCTGCCAGAACCGGCCGGCCGACGCGTACCCGCCGTCCTCGGCGTGCCCGAGCTGCCAGACGGCGTAGTCGGCGTACTGGATCGCCGGCTCCGCGACGATCGGGGCACCGTCGCCGACGAGCGCCTCGTAGTCGGTGGACAACTCGTCGAACAGGACCCGGAACGACCAGCCGTCGGCCACGATGTGGTGGGCCACGACCGCGAGAACATGGGCCTGCGGCGACATCCGGACCAGGGTGGCCACGGCGAGCGGCCCGGTGGCCACGTCGAAGGTGATGCCGGCCATGTCGCGGATCAGCGCCTGGGCGGCCGGTACCCGCTCGCCGTCGGGCCGATCCTCGACCGAGGTGATCAGCAGCGGCCGCGGCTCGGGCTCGTCGTCGACGATCTGCACCGGCACGCCGGCCTCGTGGCGGAACGTGGTGCGCAGGGACTCGTGCCGGGCCAGGGCCGCGTCCCACGCTCCCTGCAGCGCGTCGACGTCGAGCGGACCGTCCAGCCACACCGCCCAGGAGATGTTGTACGTGGGCAGGTCGGGGTCCATCTCGACCAGCAGCCACATCCGCCGCTGGGCGAACGACGTCGGGAGCTCGTAGATAGCCACGCCTCAGCCTTCCTGACTCTGCTCAGCGGTCTTCTGATCGACTGCGACCAGGCGCAGTTCGCTGGTGTAGCGCTGGCCGTCGGCGTCGACGAGCCAGGCCTGATCCGGTTCCGGCAGCATCTCCACGACGGTCACCGTCGCCTCGGCCCGGCCGTGGCGGCGACAGCGTCGCACCGACCGGGAGATCAGGTCGATCGACGCGAGGCTGGTCAGGTCCGCGTAGATCGGCTTGCGCTCGCCGGTGAACCGGAGGAACACGTGCCGGGGCAGTCCGTGGCCGGTCGCCCACGCCCGGGCCTGCAGGTACCGGGCGCTCTCGTCGGCCGTACCGGCGAACGGGAGGTCGGCGGCGGCGAACGTCCACCGTTCCCGACCGATCACGAGATCGTCGACGGTGACGCGGGGCGTGTGGGCGGCGGGCGGCACCGGGTCGAAGCTGTTGATGATCACGGCGATGATCAGGTCGCCGAGGACCGGGAGCAGGTCGCGCTCGAATGTGCCGTCGCGGTGCCGGACCCGCAGCCCGGTGGCCGAGTCGATCACGTCGCAGTCCCCCACGACCAGGGTCGTGGCCGGGTCGTAGCCGTTGGCGTCGTGCGACCAGACGAGCCACCGGTCGCCCGGGGACACCAACGCACCGGCCTGGCGGGTGGCGCTGCCGCCGACCTCGGCCGTCTCGGCCTGCCAGACGACCGGTCCGGCGAGGTCGTGCCGCATGGCCGCGTGGTAGCCGTCCGGGTCGTCGTGCAGCTCCAGCCACGTGCCGTAGCGGGCGGTGACCTTGCTGGGGTGGACCTCGCCGAGCACCCAGGTGAGCCGGCCGCCGGCGGCGGCGTCCGCTCCGGCGATCATCAGGTCCGGGCTGTGGAACACAGCCGTCGGCCACGGCCGCGGCGGGGCCGGGAACCGGTCGGCCGCCCGACGCCGCAGGTCGGCCGAGCGCAGCTGCACCCGCCGGGAGCCTTCGGGCAGATCGAGGATCGCCGACCAGCGTTCCTGCAGCGCCGTCACCGCGGGCTGGATGAGGGTCGACGCCCCGTGGAACAGGGCGTCGTTGACGAGCAGCCAGAAGTCGGCGAACGGCACGACGTCGGTGCCGAGCGCGGCGGCCCGCTTCCGGTAGGCCGCCTCGAAATGGGCGGTGTACGCCTCGGCGCAGTCGCCGAGGAACCACCGGGCGCTGTCGAGCACCAGCGCCAACGCCTCCCGGAGACCGTCCAGCGTGTCGGCGCCGAGCCGTACGGTGTCGGCGCGCCGGCACTCCTCGTAGGCGACCGTGCGACCGGCGTACAGCTCGCCGGCCCGTCGGGTGGGCGGGACGCCGGCCAGGCGGGTGAACGTCGCCTCCAGGCCGGCCATGGCCGCGACCACCCCCTCCGGGTCGCCGGCCGCCCCGGCCAGCTCGTCCCGGGCGGCGGTCAGCTCGTCGAGCGCCCGGGTGGCCGCCGCCCGGACGTCGCCGTCGGTGACCCGGGCCAGCAGCGTCCGCATGGTCCGCTCCGGATGGATGTCGGGCGGGGAGATCTCGACCTGCCAGGCCAGCCGGCGCTGGTCGGCCAGCCGGGCCAGCACGGCGAAGACCTCCTCGACGTCACGCAGCCCGGCGGACTCGTCAGCGAGCGCCAGGGCGGCGACCGCGCGGGCGTCACGCGCGCCGTCGACGGCCCGCAGGACCGCCGCCTCGGCCGGGGTCAGCGGCACCGGCGGTGCCAGCGGCACCCGCAGCTGGCTGCCGTCGAGGCCGACGAACGGCATCCACCGCGGTACGAGCCAGGGCCGGAGGGCCGTGGTGTGGCCGGCCAGGACCGCGGCCACCGCCCAGCCCTCCAGGTAGGTGATGCGCTCGGCCAGGAACCGCCCCGCCGGATCGTGCGTGATCCGGATGCCGGCGCCGTCGTCGATCCGCGACCAATCCACCGGGCCGAAGAAGCCGATGGTGTCGTTCTTCGCGCAGTACCGCTGCAGGTAACTCGCGATGAGCGCCTCGTGCTGCCGGGCCTTGGTGTCCCGCTTGGCCGGCTCCGGCCCACGCCGGACGACCGGATCGAGGCCGGTCGTCAGCGCGTGCCGGTTCTGCCAGGCGACCGCTTCCCGCAGCGCCGGCCGGCTGGCCGCCTCGTGCAGGACCGCGGACTGGCGTCGCACCGCCGCGGTGAACTCGGCGGAGTAGGTGGCCCTGGCCGGCTCGCCCACGGCGACGACGGCGTCCGCCGCCTCGGCCAGATCCGCGGCGCCGAGGCCGGCCAGCAGGTGGGCCGGGAAACCGGCCGCCCGCAGGCAGACCGTCCGCCACAGCGCCCAGTCGCCACCCAGGTGGACCAGGTGCGGCGCGAGTTTCCGGCCCGGCGGCGGCTTCGGGGCGCGGGCGCGGTAGGCACGGCGGTCCTGGCGGCCGATGGTGGCCGGTCGCGCCGCGACGGTCGCGGTCCGGTCACGGGCGGCGTCGATCGCGGCGGCACAGTCGACGAGCGTGGGCTTCTCGTAGAAGGTGGCCATGCGCAGCTCGACGTCGAACACCTCGCGGATCCGGAACATCAGGCGGGACGCCAGGAGCGAGTTGCCGCCGAGGGCGAAGAAGCTGTCGTCGCGGCCGATGGCGCCGCCGTACGGGCCGTGGGCGGGCAGCAGCCGCCGCCAGGTGTCGGCCAACCGCTCCTCGGTGTCACCCAGTGGCGGGGTGACCTGCCCGCGGGTCTGGACCTCCGGCGCGGGCAGCGCGCCCCGGTCGATCTTGCCGTTGGCGTTGAGCGGGAACCGGTCGAGGGCCCTGAACCCGGTGGGTACCAGGTATTCCGGCAGGCGACCGACCAGGAAGTCGCGCAGCGACGGCGGCCGTAGGAGGCCCGGGTCGACACCGTCGGCCGGTGTCACGTACGCGATCAGGTGCCGCTGCGCGCCCTGACCGGCCACCAGGACGACCGCGTCGCCCACGTCCGGATGCGTGCGCAGGACCGACGCGACCTCGCCGGGCTCGACCCGGAAACCACGGATCTTGATCTGGTCGTCGGCGCGGCCGACGAACTCGAGCGTCCCGTCGGTGCGCCAACGGGCCAGGTCCCCGGTCCGGTACAGGCGCGTGCCGCACCCGTGGGGATCGGGCACGAAGGCCCGCGCGGTGGCCGAGGCGTTGCCGACGTAGCCGCGGGCGAGACCGTCCCCACCGGTGAACAGCTCGCCGGTCACACCGATCGGCACCGGCTGACCGCTCTCGTCGAACAGGTGCACGGAGGTGCCCTGGATCGGACGGCCGATGGGCACCGTCGACGCCACCTGGTCCGGGTCGGTCAGCACGTGGCAGGTGGTGAACGTGGTGTTCTCGGTCGGGCCGTACCCGTTGACCAGCGGTCGGCCGCCGCGGGCCGACAGCACGGCGCGCACCGTGGCGGGGCTGAGCGCGTCGCCGCCGGCCAGGACGACGGGTACCCCGGCGACGGCCTCGACATCCGCCTCGGCCAGCTGGTGGAACAGGCCGGCGGTGAGCCACGCGACCGTCACGTCGGCGGTGCGCAGCAGGGCGGCGATCTCCGGCAGCCCGAGCGGGCCGGGCGGCGCGATCACCGTCGTCGCGCCGGTCAGCAGCGCGCCCCACAGTTCCCACGTGGACGCGTCGAACGCGACCGGGGCGAGGTGCAGGAGCCGCTGGCCCGGGCCGAGCGGGGCGAACGACGGGTCGTGGACGAGCCGTGCCACGCCGCGGTGCGGCACGGCGACACCCTTCGGCACGCCGGTCGAGCCCGAGGTGAAGCTGAGGTAGGCCAGGCTGTCCGGGTGGGACAGGTCCGGTGGTGCCGTCCACTCGTCGGCGGCGTCGGTGGGCTCGGCGTCGACGTACACCGTGTCCACCCCGGGCATCTCGACCCGGTCGGTGGCCCGCTTCGCCAGCAGGAGCCGGGCGCCCGCGGCGGCGATCATGGCCGCCACCCTGGGCGCCGGGCTGCCCGCGTCGATCGGCAGGTACGCGCCGCCGGCCTTCGACACGGCCAGCAGGGCCACCCCGAGGTCGGGGCCGCGCTCCATCGCCACCGCGACCGGCACGTCGGTGACCACTCCGCGGCGGCGCAGCCGCCAGGCCAGGGCGTTGCTGCGCCGGTCCAGCTCCGCGTAGGTCATGGATCCGGTGCCGCAGACCAGCGCCGTCGCGTCCGGCCGGATCGCGACCTGGGCCGCGAACAGGGCGGGGATCGTCCGACCCGGCTCGGTGTCGGCCACCGCGGGCCCGCGGCTCCACTGCTCGAGCCGCCGCGACTCGTCGTCCGGCATGAGCCGCAGCCCGTCGATCGCGGAGTCCGGTCGGGCCAGGGCACCGGCGAGCAGGTTCAGGTAGTGCTCGGCCATCCGGGACATGGTCGACGCGTCGAACAGGTCGGTCGAGTACTCCCAGATCAGGTTCAGGTCGTCGTCCTCGGGCCGGGACTCCCGGCCCACCCGCTGCGCCCCGCGCGGCACGACGATGATGTTGAGGTCGGCCTTGGCCGAGCCGTTCGCCCGCTCGGTGACCGCACCGGTGAGCCCGCCGAAGTCGAGGTCGGGCACGGCCGAGTCGTGGAAGCTGAACATGACCTGGAACAGCGGGAGCCGCGAGGAGTCGCGTTCCGGCCCGATCGCGTTGATCACCGTGTCCAGCGGGGTGTCGGACCAGGCCAGCGCGTCGAGCACGGTCTCCTGGACCTGGTCGAGCAGGTCGGTGAACGACATCCGGCCGTGCGGCCGGGTCCGCAGCACCACCGTGTTGACGATCATGCCGAGCAGCGGCTGGATCTCGGGCAGGCTCCGGTTGGCCATGCCGGTGCCGACCAGCAGGTCCTGCTGCCCGGTGTACCGGTGCAGCAGGGCGGCGAAGGCGGTGTACATGGTCGAGAAGAGCGACACCCGGTGCTGCCGGCTGAACGCGCGCAGCGCGCGGGCCAGCTCGGCCGGGACCCTGATCCGCGGCGCCGCGCCACGCAGGCTCATGACCGGCGGCCGCGGGTGGTCGGTCGGCAGCTCCAACAGGGCGGACGCGCCGGCGAGCCGGGTGGTCCAGTGGTTGACGTGGGCCTTCAGCACGTCACCGCTCATCCACTCCCGCTGCCAGATCGCGTAGTCCGCGTACTGGACGGCCAGTTCCGGCAAGGGCGACGGCTGACCGGCGGCGAACGCCGGATAGAGCGCCGACAGTTCGGACAGGAACACCGCGAGCGACCAGCCGTCGTGGATGAAGTGGTGTTCGACGTGGACGAACGTGTTCTCGCCGTCCCCGTGGCGCAGCAGCAGCCAGCGGGCCAGCGGCGCGCTCGCCAGGTCGAACGGCTGGGCCAGCTCGGCGGCGACCACGTCGTCGGCCTGCTCGCGCGGCACGTCCAACACGCGCAGCGGCGTGCCCACGCGTGCGACCGGCTGCTGCACCGCGACGCCGTCTACGCTGACGAAGGCGGTCCGCAGCATCTCGTGCCGGCGCACGATCTCGTCGAGCGCGGCGCGCAGGGCACCGGTGTCCACGTCGCCGTGCAACGACACCGTGGCCTGGAAGTTGTAGGCGATGTTGTCCGGGGCCAGCTGCGCGAAGAACCACACCCGTTCCTGCTGGAACGACAGGGGGATGAGCCGACCGCGGCCGGCCGGGGCGATCGACGGCGGGGTCGGTGGGACCGGGGAGTTCAGGTCCAGGCCGGTGTCCACCTCTGGTCGGCCGGTCCGCTCGTCGACCAGGTCGGCGAACGCGGCGATCGTGCGGGCGCAGGCCAGCTCGGCCAGGCTGAGCTTCGCGTCGAGCTCGACGGCGATCCGGGTCGCCAGCCGGCCGACCAGCAGCGAGGTGCCGCCGAGGGCGAAGAAGTCGTCGTCGGCGCCGACCGCCACGCCACCGAGCAGGTCGGACACGATCCTGGCCACCGCGCCCTGGGTCGGCGTGCGATGCGGCGCGGTCATCCCGGCCAGGCCGGCGGCCACCCGGTCGGGCGCGGGCAGCGCGGCCCGATCCACCTTGTCGTTGGCCGTCATCGGCAGCGCGGGCAGCACGACGACGGCGGCGGGCACCATGTAGTCGGGCAGCCGGGCCGCCACGAACGCGATCAGCTCGGCCGGTGTGGCGTCCGCGGCGACGTAGGCGTGCAGCACCGGGTCGGCGGAGCCGGTGCGCTGGGCGGCCACGTAGGACTCCCGGACGGCCGGGTGCTGCCGCAGGACGGCCGCGATCTCGCCGGGCTCGATCCGGAATCCACGGATCTTGACCTGGTCGTCGAGCCGGCCGAGGTACTCGAAGGTCCCGTCGGGCCGGCGGCGGACCAGATCGCCGGTGCGGTACATCCGCTGGCCCGGCACTGTGACGTCGGGCACGAACGACCGCGCGGTGAAGGCCGGAGCGTTCAGGTAGCCGCGGGCCACGCACGCGCCGGCCAGGCACATCTCGCCGGGCTCGCCGTCGGGCACCACGTCGAAGCCGTCGAGCACGTGACAGCGCACGCCGTCGACGGGCACGCCGATCGGTGGCGGCACCGGCCCGTCCGACGACACCACGGCGGTCGTCGCGGCCACCGTGCACTCGGCGGGGCCGTACACGTTGACCAGGGTGAACGGCAGGCCGGGCGACGCGCCGCGCTGCAGCGCGGACCCGCCGGTGTGCATCCACCGCAGCGCGCTGTGCGCCGGCCACGGCACGTCGAGTACCGCCTCGGCCAGCGGCGTGGGCAGGAAGGTCGCGGTGATCCGCTCGTCGGCCAGCCAGGCGGCCAGGTCCGGCGGCGAGGCGCGCACGGCCGCGGGCGGCACCACCAGCGTGCCGCCGGCCGCCAGCGTGGGCCAGGTGTCCCACACCGAGACGTCGAATCCGGGGGCGCACAGCAGCGTCGTGCGGTCCTGCGGGCCCAGGCCGAAGGCGTCCTCGTGCCAGCGCATGAGGTTCGCGAGGCCGCCGTGGCGAACCGCGGCCGCCTTGGGCCGGCCCGTCGAGCCGGACGTGAAGATGACATAGGCCAGCGCGTCGTCGTCCGGTCGCGGGACCGGCTCGTAGCGTTCGGTGGGCGCCTGCGCCAGGTCGACGACCTCGGGATCGTCGAGCTTTACGCCGGCCGACAGCAACGGCCGGGTGGTGATCACGGCGGCGGCCCGGGCCAGGCCCAGCAGCTCTGTGGTCCGCGTGGTCGGATGGGCCGGATCGAGCGGTACGTAGGCCGCGCCGGCCAGCAGCACGGCCAGCTCGGCGACGACGATCTCGGCGGACCGGTCGACGTAGACGGCGACCACGTCACCCGGTCGCACTCCACGCCGGGTGAGCCGGACCGCCAGCCCGCAGGCGTGTCCGGCCAACTCCCGGTAGGTGAGCCGCCGGTCGCCGTCCTGCACGGCGATCGCATCCGGCGCCTGGGTGACGCGGGAATGGAACTGATCGAGGATCATCACGCACGCTTCCTCTGGTGGTGGCGGCTTGATTCGTGGCGTCGCGGTTCAGGCGCCCGACGCCATGGCACGGCGCAGGCTCAGCGGACGCATGTCGGTCCAGATCTCCTCGATGTGGGCCAGGCAGTCGGCCTCGGGGCCGCGGAAGCCCTCGCCGCGCCACCCGGCCGGCAGCTCACGGTCGGCGTCCCAGATCGAGTACTGCTCCTCGTCGTTGACGACCACGAGGTAGGTGCGGTCCATCGTCAGTTCCCCTTTCGCGCGGACCGGCCGGCCACCGACAAGGCACCGGCCATGGTCACCGTTGTTCCGGACCCGGCCAGGGCCCGGCTGATGGGATCGGGCACCCGTCCGTCGGCGATCCGCACCGAGGCCACCCCGCCCGCCAGCGCCTCCCGGGCGGCGACGAGTTTGAGCGCCATGCCGCCGCCGGCGACGGGTCCGGGAGCGCCCGTCGGGGGCACCTCGTAGGTGCTCTGCACGCTGGTGTCGTCCCCGGGGTCGGCGAGTACGCCCGGCGCGCCGGTCAGCAGCACCAGCCGGTCGGCGCCGAGCGCCACCGTGAGCGCCGCCGCCACGCGGTCGGCGTTGACGTTCACCGGGTGGTCGTGCTCGTCGATGGCGGGCGGCGACACCACGGGCACCAGACCGGACCGCAGCAGGCCTTCCAGCAGTTCGGTGCGGACGGTGCCGATCTGGCCGCTGTGGTTGTCCCGCACCAGCACGGTCCGGCCGTCCACCACCGCCCGGACCGCCGGTTTGCGGCGGGCCCGCAGCATGCCGCCGTCGAGGCCGGTGAGGCCGACGGCGGGCACCCCGAGGCCGGACAGCGCGGCGACGATCGCCGGCTTGACCGCCCCGGCCAGCGCGAGCACGACGACCTCCAGCATCGCCGGATCGGTGTACCGGGCCGACACCCCGTCCGGGGCGACCAGGGTGCGCTGCGGCACGCCCAGCTTCCCGGCCAGCCGGGCGATCTCGCCGGAGCCGCCGTGCACCAGGACGACAGCCTCGCCCCGGTGGACGAGCCGGGCGACGTCGGCACAGATGCTCGTCGAGTCCACGGCCGGATTCCCGCCGCACTTGACGACCGTCAGCAGTCTGGTCACGGCTCTCCTAGGCGGGGTGCAGGCCGGGGAAGGACAGGCCGAGGGTCTCCGGCCAGCCCATGCGGATGTTCAGGCACTGGACCGCGTTGCCGGCGCCGCCCTTCATGAGGTTGTCCAGCGCCGCGATGGTGGTCAGCCGGCCGGTGTCCTCGTCGAAGGCGAACCCGACGTCGCAGAAGTTCGAACCCGACAGGATCTTCGGTTCCGGGTACCGGTACAGGCCGCGTTGCTGCGCGACCAGCCGGACGAACGGCTCGTCGCGGTACCGCTCCCGGAACGCCCGGCGTATCGCCTTCGCGTCGACGCCGGGTTTCGGGGTGACGTGACAGATCGTCTGCACGCCCCGCACCGCCTCCACCCCGGTCGCGGTCATGGTGACCCGCACGCCGACGTGCCGGGCGATCTCCGCCTCGTGCCGGTGTCCGGTCGGCGCGAACACCCGCATCGCCCCGCTGCGGAACGCGTGGAGGTTGCCGTCGCCGGCGGTGGCCCCGGATCCGCTGGACCCGGTACGCGCGTCCAGCCGGGCGTCCGGTCCGATCATGTCCCGGATCGGGTACAGCGAGAGCACGCCGGCCACCGCCATGCATCCGGGCACGCTGACCAGGTCGGCGCCGCGTAGGCGCTCCCGGTGCAGCTCCGGAATTCCCGGCACGAACTCGCCGAGCAGGTGTGGCGCGGCGTGCGGAGTCCCGTAGTAGCGCTGGAAGACCTCGGTGTCGTCCAGCCGGAAGTCGCCGGTGAGGTCGATGACCTGTTTGGTGTGTCTTACCCAGCGGTCGATCTGGGTCATCGCGGCGCCGTGCGGCGTGGCCAGGAAGACGGTCTCGTACTCGTCCACGTCGTCCGCCGAGCAGAACAGCAGTTCGGTGGCGGATCGCAGGTTCGGGTGGACCCCGTCGACCCGTTTTCCGGCGAACCGGGAGGAGACCGCAGCCGTCACCTCGACCTCGGGGTGCCCGACGAGCAGTCGCAGCAACTCCCCGCCGATGAATCCGGCCGCGCCGACGACAGCGACGCGGATCACTCGCCCCAGTCCTCTTCGATCTCGGGGGCCAGCGCGAGCACCGCCGGAGTCAGGGCGACGATCTCCAGTTCGTTGCGGCAGCCGGCACACTCGACGATCTCGTTGAGCCGTACCGCATCGCTGATCGGCACCTCGTCCGCGCATTCTGGGCAGGCCGACATGGTGGTCATGGGTGACGTCCTTTCACTGGTGGGTCCCGAGGCGAGCCGTCGCGTCGAGTGCGGTGCGGACCATGGTCACGATCCGTTCCGCGGTGATGTCGTAGTGCGTGAGGAGGTGTTCCTGGTTGCCGACCGTGTCGACGAACTGGTCCGGCATCCCCAGCCGCAGGACCTTCGTCGGCGCGGCCTCGGCCAGGGCTTCGGTCACCGCGCCGCCGAGGCCGCCGCTGCGCCAGTGCTCCTCGACCGTGACCACGAGCGCGGCCGGTCGCGCCGCCTCGATCAGCGTCCCGGTGTCGAGGGGCCGCACCGTGTGCAGGTTCAGCACGGTGGTCTCGATGCCGTGCCCGGCGAGGATGTCCGCCGCAGCGAGGCAGGCGAGCGTCGGGTAGGGGCCGCAGCACGCGAGGACGGCGTCCCCGCCCGTTCGCAGCGTCTGGGCGCGACCGATGACCGGCGCAGGGGCCGGCGGCAGCGGCGGCGACGGTTTACGGTCGAGCCGGACATAGAGCGGTCCCGGCAAGCTCAGGCTCTGCGCGACGAACGCCTCCACGGCCGCCGCGTCGGCCGGCACCACCACGGTCATCCCGGGTAGCACCCGCAGCACGGCGAGGTCCTCCAGGGCCTGGTGGGTCGGGCCGAGGTGGCCGGCGGCGAGACCGCCGTGGGTGGCCATGATGCGGACCGGCAGCCGGTTGTACGCGATGTCGATCTTGATGGCCTCCAGGGCGCGTGAGGCGGCGAACGCGGCCATCGTGTTCACGAACGGCATGCGCCCGCACGCGGCCATCCCGGCGGCGATCCCCATCAGGTTGTGCTCGGCGATGCCGAGGTTGAGGTACTGGTCCCCGGCCGCCGAGACGTGCTCCGGGCGGAACAGACCGGTGTCGGTGTCCAGGCAGATCGCCTCCGGATGCCGCTCCAGCAGGGAGAGCAGGCAGTCCCGGTACGCCTCCCGGACCGCGCGGCTCATCGGGCGGCGTCCGGGACGGCCAGCGCGGCGAGCGCCCGGGCGTGGTTGCGCGGCGACAGCGTCACGTAGTGGCTGTCGGGCCGCCCGGCGAGGAACGAGAGCCCGTGCCCCTTGACCGTGCGGGCGATCAGCACACTCGGCCGGCCCGGCTCCCACGGTGCGGTGGCGAGGTGGTCGGCCAGCGCGTTCGCGTCGTGGCCGTCCACGTCGCGGACCGCCCAGCCGAAGCTGCGCCAGCGTTCGGCCAGCGGTTCCATCGGCGCGATCCGCTCGGCCGGGCCGGTCAGCTGCAGCCCGTTGCGGTCCACGACGGCGACCAGTCGGTCCAGCCGCAGCGACGCGGCCGCGATGGCCGCCTCCCACACCGAACCCTCCTGGAGTTCGCCGTCGCCGAGCAGCACGAAGCTGCGTGAGTCACGGCCGGCGTACCGGTTGGCCAGCGCGAACCCGCAGGCCAGCGCGAGACCGTGGCCGAGCGACCCGGTCGGCAGCTCGACCCCGGGCACCGCCCGCACCGGATGACCCATCAACCGGCTACCTGGCCGTCCGTATCCGGCGAGCTCCCCGACCGGAAAGTAACCCCGTTCGGCGAGCGTCGCGTAGAGGGCCAGCGCGGCGTGGCCCTTGCTGAGCAGGAAGCGGTCGCGGTCCGGGTGGTTCGGCCGCCGCGGGTCCACGTTGAGCACCGAGAAGTACAGCGCGCTGAGCACCTCGACGCAGGAGAAGGCGCCGCCGAGGTGGCCGCCTTCCGGCCCCGCGCACATGTCGACGACGTGGGTGCGGATGCGGGCGGCGACCGCCTCCAGCGTGTCCTGGGCCGTGGTCATGACGCCGCCGCCGCGAGCGTCGCCACCGCGTCCCGGTTCGCCCAGACCTTCTCGAACGCGTCCGCGTAGTGGCCGAGCAGCTCGCCCGATCCCGGATTGAGGTGACGCTTCTGCAGGGCGAGGGAGTCGGCGATGATGGCCCGGGCCACCGGGTAGTCCGCGCCCGGGGCCGATCCGCCGGTCACGGTCCACGGATAGCCGGCGCCGAACCCGACGCGGTCGACGAACACCTTCTGGTCGGGCAGCGGCATCAGCTGGTACTGCGACATAGGCACACCTTCGGCGCGCAGCAGCCGCCGCAGCGCCGAGCGCAGCGCCACCGGCCGTACGTCGTCGGAGAGACCGAACCCGGCCCGCTCGAACCGGAACCGCAGGATGTGCCAGACATGTGTGGTGTCCGGGAGCGCGGTCGGTACGCGCAGGCCGGGCAGCGCCGTGAGCCGCGCGAGGAATTCGGCGACGTTGCGTTGCCGCTGGCGTTCGTACCCGTCGAACCGGGCGAGCTGCGCGGTGGTGAACGCGGCCTGGATCGCGTTCATCTTGTGGTTCCAGCCCAGGCCGTGGGACACGTAGTCGCGGTCGCGGCCACTCTCGATCACCTCGCCGAACTGCCGGGCCCGGCGGACCGCCTCGGCCAGCTCGGCACGGCCGGTCACCAGCAGGCCGCCCTCGCCGCAGGTCGGGATGTTCTTCGTGACCTGCAGGCTGAACGCTCCCGCGTCACCGATCCCGCCGACCGGCCGACCCCGGTAGGTCGCACCGGGGGCCTGGGCCGCGTCCTCGATCACCGCGAGGCCGTGCCGGCGTGCGATGTCGAGGAGCCGGTCCATGTCGGCCGGCGCGCCGTGCAGGTGCACCGGGATGATCGCCGCGGTCCTCGGCGTGATCCGACGCTCGACATCGTCCGGGTCGAGGTTGAACGTGACCGGGTCGACGTCGGCGAACACGGGAACGGCCATCTGGTGTACCGGGGCGAGCCCGGTGGCGATGAAGCTGAGCGCGGGCACGATCACCTCGTCGCCCGGTCCGATCCCCAGCGCGGCCAGCGCCAGGGACAGCGCCGCCGTACCGGTGGACACCGCGACGCAGTGGTCGAAGCCGAACCGCTGCGCCCAGTTCGCCTCGAGGGTGGCGACCGGGTTGACGCCTTCGGTGTTGGACACCAGCCGGCCGCCGTCGAGCGCGTCGAGGACGGCCTTGCGGTCCTCGTCCTCGATCAGCGGCCAGTCCACGCCGCGCCGGTCCTTCGGTACGGCGGCCGTGCCGCCGAACGCTGCCAGCTTGCTCATCGCTGCCTCTCCGGGTGGTCAGATCGCCGCGGTGACGGCGTCGACGGCGTACGCGTACTTGCCACGCAGGACGGTGGCGTGGTGAGCGATGTCGGCGGAGACCGCCCGGGCATCGGCGATCCCGTGCGCGCCGGTGATGCGCAGCCCGGTCCAGGCGTGGGCGACCGCCTCGACGGCCCGTCCGGCCCCGGCGAGGGCCGGGTCGCCCCACTCCCGGCCGCAGCGGCGCAGCAGTTCCCCGTGCAGCGACGCCTGCGCCTGCATGCCCCAACCGAACGGGTACAGCTCGCGCAGCGCGGCGGCGTCCCCCGCCCGGCACCGGTCGACGAGTTCTCCGGCGAACGCGTCGAACCCGGCGAGACCGTTACGGGCCGCGGTGGCGGTGGTGAAGTCGTCGACGTCGACGCGCAGGTACCCGTGGAGCAGCTCGGGGGTCAGCGGCGCGGGTGGGGCGTCGAGCCGGACGTCGAGACAGCGCCTGCCGATCCGCGAGTCGCTGAAGAACGCGTCCTGCACGTCGGCCGGGTTGGCCGAACCCCAGCTGTTCAGGAACTCCCCGAGCGGGACCGGCCCGCGGTAGGCCGGCGGCATCGCGTCCGAGACGTACACGAGCCCGCGGTCCTCGTCCAAGCCGTAGATCACCACGAGGTGAGCGGCGTGCACGTCGCCGTAGGCGGGCCGGAACGGCAGGTAGAAGTTGTCCACCGCGGCGATGACCGGCTGGTCGCGGGCCAGCGACTCGCGCACCTCCCGCCAGACGTCGTCCTCGTCGGCCGGCTGCCACCAGCGGGCCCGCAGCTCGTGGTGCGGGGCCAGGGCCGCGCCCAGGTCGCCGTCCGGGCAGGGGTAGTAGAACTCGTCGAACCGGACGTCGCCCGGCAGGTGCAGGAACCGCCAACCCGCCCCGAGCACGGCCAACGGGTCGGCACCCCACCGGGCCACCAGCGTGCCGAACGTGGCCTGCAGGCAGCTGATCAGGTCGCGGCACCACAGCTCAGGCTCGGCGATCAGATAGGTCCGGGCCGTCACGTCACTGGTCATGATCGCCCTCCGCGTGTTGGACGGTGACCGCGAAGAGGTGCATCGCGGCGTTACGCGGCAGGCGGATGCCGACGAGGTCGGCACGCCGGGTGACCGGCACCCGTTGGGCCCACATGACGGCCGGCACGCCCTGCTGCACGTGGTGCGGGTAGTGCATGACCGGGCTCTGGAACGCCAGGAGCTCGCCGAACCAGGCCGGTGCCGCCCAGAAGTCGGAGACCCGCAGCCACTCGGCGTCGACCGGGCCGGCAGTGAAGTTCAGCTCCACGGTGTCCTCGCAGCGCCGCTCGGCCGCCGCCAGAACGTGCACCCAGTCGTAACGGCCCTGCGCCACGGCGATGAACTGTCCTTCGCAGCGGACGTTGTCAGGGCCGGCACACACCGGCGGGAAGTGGAAGGGCACGCCCGCCACGTGGACGAGGCTTTCGCCGGCCGGCAGGTGCTCGGCGGCGAACGAGTTGCCCCACACGTTGAAGTGGCCGGCCTTGGTCGCCGTCGCCGACGAGATGGCGACGTTGTTGCGGTGCTCGGATATGTCGACCGGATCGCACCGGCGGGAAACGGCACTGGAGACGAGCATGTCTCTCCCTCACTGGAACACCCTTCGGTGACACCAATCTAGGCGGCCGAATCCCTCATTTCGTCTCCATAATGATTACCGCGAATGTCCCGATTGACCTTTCGATGCACTCTCCGGGTAATCAAGCTGACTATCGGACCCTTTTCGTCGTGGTCAAGGGCGGCCGATCGGGCAGGTAGGGGGTCGCGTGTCGATCCTCCCGCTGTCCACGCGTAACCGGACCCGCCTGACCGAGCTGATCCGCGACCGGTGGCGCGCGACCGGTGGCGCCGGCGCGCGGGCCGCACCCGCAGCAACAGGCGCATGGCCCCTGACCCGCCTGCGCAACGGCGGCAGCCTCCCCCACCTCGGGGGTGGCGAGGTGTCGGTGGCCACTGCGTCGCGGTACCGACGCGAGGCTGTGGACCTCCTCGCGGTTCTGCTGGCCTGGCCCCGCCCCGGCCGCGTCCGCTCCGATGCCGCGTGCGCCGCCCCGGGCGGCGCGTCACCGTTGCCGGCCTCGTCAGGCGACACCACCCGCTACCGGCTCCACCGCGGTGGCGACCGACGCCTCCACCGAGCACTCCACACCGTCGCGCCGGGCCGCGTGGGGCACGACCCTCACACCCGCGACCACGTCACCGGCCGCACCGCCGGCGGTCAGGGCCGGAGCGCCGCCACGCGCAACCGCTCGTAGTACGGCAGGTGGTAATCGCGGTAGTCCCGCAGCACCGGATTCCCGTCGACCACCCCGGCACCGGCGCCGTCCTTCCGCCCGAAACCCGTGGTCCGGCTGGTCGACTGGTGCCACCGGCCGGTCGCCTGCCACTCCGGCCGCATGCCCGGCCGCCAGCTCAACGCCTCCGGCACGAACGGGATGCCGACCGCCGCGCAGTACGCCCGCACGGTGTCCTCCGGCCGGTCCAGCAGGTCGTCCGAGTCGATCACGGTCGGCGTCGTACCGGTGGCCGACCGCACCGCCTCGAAGACCTCACACAGCCAGGCGAAGCCGATCTCGTCGCGCCCGAGCTTCGGGTTCAGGGCGAAGTGCGAGGCGATGGCCTCGGTCGGGTGGCGAATGATGAACGTGTGGGTGGCGGCCTTCAGGAAGGCCACATCGGCGAGCAGCGCCGGGTAGCGAAAGTCCATGGTGTCCTTGAAGAACACCGGCCGCTCGGCGGCGACCGCGCGCAGGGCGTCGAGCACCTCCTGTTCGGTGCGCGCGACCCGGTCACCCACCTTCGCCTCACCGAAGTCGACCACCTGGGAGAACGGTTCGTGCACCACGAGATGGTCGTTCCGCTCCGCCATCATCCGGGCGAAGGCGGTGGAGCGACTGCGCGGGGCGCTCCACAGCGCGAGCACCGACATCCGTTCCGGGGTGCTTTCCATGTGATTCCTTCCGTTATGACGCATTGAACGTGGTCCATTGTCGTACAGGCCGGGCGCGGATCAGGTAAGCGAAACCCGCACCCCGCGGGCACGAATGTCAATGTAACGCGTCGTCCCGGATGAACCTCGCGCGGACGCGTTCGAGATCGAGTCGCCCGTAGCGTCACGGAGCAGCCGAATTGTGCCGTCCCATTACGGAGGTCATGGTGCCATCGATACCAGAGCATCCCGACGACGGCCGGATCGCCGTGTTGGCCAGCCGGGTCGGCGCGGACGAGAAGCGACTGTTCGAGGCGCTCGATCGGCGTGGTGTCGCCTTCGACCAGGTCGACACACGGCGGCGTTGGTTCGCGGCCGGGCAGCGCGACCTGCCCTGGCAACTCGTGCTGAACCGGGAGATCGGCCAGGTTCGGGCCGAGTACGCGGCCCGCTGCCTCACCTCGGCCGACATCGACGTGGTCAACAGCGCCGACGCGACCGCGCTCTGCGGGGACAAGTGGCGTACCACCATGGCGTTGCAGGCGGCCGGGCTGCCGGTGCCCCGCACCGCGCTCGGCCTCACCCCCGAGGCCGCACTCGACGCGCTGGACGCCATCGGCTATCCAGCGCTGATCAAACCGCTGGTCGGGTCGTGGGGCCGGCTCGTGGTCCGGCTACCCGACCGCGCCGCCGCCGAAGGCGTACTGGAGTACGTCGCCGCGCTGCCCGGCCCCCAGTCGCACCTCGGGTACGTACAGGAACTGGTCGACAAACCCGGCCGGGACATCCGGGCGATCATGGTCGGCGGTGAACTGCTGGGCGCCGTCTACCGGGTCGGCGAGATGTGGCGGACCAATGTTGCGCTCGGCGGACGGACCCGGCCGTGCGAACCCACACCCGAGATCATCAAGCTGTCGACCGACGCCGCCGCCGCGGTCGGCGCCGACATCGCCGGCGTCGACCTGATCGAGGACAGCGACGGCCGGCTGCTGGTCTTGGAGGTCAACCACCGGGTCGAGTTCTCCGGCTTCCAGTCCGCACTCGGCGACCGCGTCGACGTCGCGGACCGCATCGTGGAACATCTACTGGAGCGAGGATCTCGATGAACTTCGCATTCACCTCGTCCGGCGCGGTCACCGAGACGTACGCCGTGGGCCTGCTGCGCGGGATGCTGGAGGTCCCCTCCCCCTCCTACCAGGAACGCGCGCTTGCCGACTTCCTGGCCGACGCCATGGCGGTCCTGGGCTTCCGGTCCCACATCGACGCGGTCGGCAACGTCATCGGCGTGATCGAACGCGGCGAGGGACCGACACTGATGCTGCTGGGACACCTCGACACCATCCCCGGCGAGATCCCGGTCCACTCCGAGGACGGCAAGCTCTACGGCCGGGGCGCGGTCGACGCGAAGGGGCCCCTCGCGGCGATGATCTGCGCCGCGGCCAGCGCGGTCGACTTCCCCGGCCGGCTCGTCGTGGTCGGCGCCGTGGAGGAGGAGACCCCGTGCTCACGCGGGGCGATGGCGATCCGGGTCACCCACGAACAGCCGGACGCACTGATCGTCGGCGAACCGAGCGGCTGGTCGAGCGTGGTGCTCGGATACAAGGGCAAACTCGACCTGCGCTACACGGTCAGGCTTCCGTCCACACACCCGAGCAACCCGGCACCGAAGGCCTCCGACCTGGCTGTCGCCTGCTGGACCGCGCTGGTCGACCTGCTCGGGCCGGACGCCAGCCTCGGCGTGTTCGATCGGCCGGGCGCGACGCTCTGCCAGCTCAACGCGGACCTGACCACGGCGACCGTCGACGTCAGCATCCGCACCCCACCGGGCCACGACGCCGAAGCGTTGGTCCGCGACCTGCGTGACCGCCTGCCGGCCGGTGACATCGAGGTGCTGAACTCGGTCGCGGCCTGCCGTGCGAGCCGGTCCACGCCGGTGGCGCGCGCGCTGGTGTCCAGTATCCGGCGGCTGCACGGCCAGCCGCGGTTCCTGGTGAAGACCGCCACCTCGGACATGAACACCCTCGCCGAGGTCTGGGACGTCCCGATGGCCACCTACGGCCCCGGCGACAGCCGGCTCGACCACGCCGACACCGAGCACATCGTGTTGTCGGACTACCTGCGTGGCATCGACGTGCTGTCCATTGCCATCTCGGAACTGGCGCACCTGCCCGTCCGGTCGGACGGCGATCAGCACACCGGTTCCCGAGAAGACTCTCCGACGATCGATGCGACCAACTTGAACGGGAGCTTCGCGTGACTTCAGACGTGAGATCAGCGCCGGACAGTGTCGCCGGCGACAAGAAGCAGTCGCTCGCCACGATGTTGGCCAACGCGCGGGCGAGGGTCACCGGCGGGCCGCAGCCCCGACAGGATCGCGACAACGTGCCGCTGTCCTACTCGCAGAACACGTTGTGGTTCGTCGACCAGCTGCAACCCGGCGAAACGACCTACAACGTCGCGTTCGCGTTCCGGCTCGACGGCGAACTGAACGCCGACGCCCTCTCCGCGGCGCTCGCCGGCATCGTCGTGCGCCACGAGGCGCTGCGGACGTACGTCCTCGTCGAGAACGACCAGTACTTCCAGGGAATCGTCGAGAATCCCGAGGTCGCCGTCGAGCGGTCGTACGCGGACTCCGAGACCGAAGCGAACCGGATCCTCGTCGAACGCGCCGAGACCCGCTTCACGTTGACGACGTTTCCACTGTGGAAGTTCGATCTGATCACCGTGCGTGATGACCTTCACTTCCTCAGCGTGGTCTTCCACCACATCATCTTCGACGGTGTGTCGTCGGCGGTCTTCTTCGACGAACTCGTGCGGGAGTACAACGCCCGTCGGGTCGGTGTCGCGCCGGAGATCGAACCACCGGCCGTCCAGTTCGCCGACTTCAGCGCGTGGCAGCGCAAGCGCCTGCAGGCCGGGGCCTGGCAGGCCAGCGTCGACTACTGGACGGAGACCCTGCGCGACGTCGAGGTCATGGACATTCCCGGCGACCGTCCGCTGCCACCCGACGCGACCTACGCCGGCAGCTCGGAGACGAGCAGCTGGAAGGGGGTCGCGGCCGACGTCAAGCGCCTCGCCCTGGCCCTGTCCACCACGCCGGCGACGGTGTACGCGACGGCGATGGCCTGCGTGTACCACCGGTACTCAGGATCCGAGGACGTCATCTTCGGGATGCCCAACGCGAACCGCGGCGAGATCGAGACCGAACGGACCATCGGCTTCTTCATCAACATGATGCCGCTGCGTTGCCCGGTCGCACCGGACGAGACGTTCCAGGAGTGCCTGGCGCGGGTCCAGCAGCGGCTGCGCGGCGCCCAGGCGCACGGCTACCTTCCGCTCGAGGAGATCGTCGCGCACACGAACGTCCAGCGGGACTCCTCCCGGTCGACGCTGCTGCAGTACACGCTGACGATCAACGAGTGGACCGACCAGCTCCAGCTCCTCGACGGCGTCTCGCTGACCGGCATCCTGCCCGAGACGACGCGCGCGAAGTTCTTCCAGCAGTGGACGCTCAACCAGGCCGACGAGGACCTGGACGTCAACACCGTCTACAACACCGACATCTTCGACCTGGCGACGATCCAGGCCATGCAGCGGGCGTTCGTCGGGTTCCTCCGCCGGGCGCTGGCCGCGCCGGACGTCAGCATGCAGCGGCTCTGGGACTCCGACGAGGAGGCCCGGGCGCTACAGGGCCACCTCGGCGTCGGCACCCGGACGCCGGCGCCCACCGGCAGCGTGTTCGCGCACTTCCGCGACGTCGTCGACGAGCACGAGCACCGCGTGGCGGTCAGCACCCCCACCGCGCAGCTGACCTACGGACAGCTGCTGCGCCGGGTCGACCAACTGCGCGCCCACCTGAGCGCGGCCGGGGTCGGCGCCGGCAGCCGGGTGGGCGTCGCGCTCGAACCGTCGCCCGACTTCCCGGCGGCCGTGCTGGCCCTCATGTCACTGGGCGCGGTCTACGTCCCGATCGACGCGATGAACCCACGCGGCCGGATCGAGGCGATCATCAACGACGCCGACCTGTTGCAGGTGATCTGCGACGCGACCACGGCCGGGATCTCACCGGCACTGGAACGGCGGTTGCCGGCCGACGCCGAGCCCCCCGCCGGGCGACCGGAGGTGGCCCGCGGCGAGGACGCGACCGCCTACCTGATGTACACCTCGGGCAGCACGGGAACGCCCAAGGGCGTGCTCATCAGCCACGACAACATCCTCGGCTTCATCCGCAACGTGCGGACGCTGTTCGAGCTCTCCCCCGACGACCGGGTCCTCGGTTACGCGTCCTGCGGGTTCGACGTCTCGATCTTCGAGATGTTCGGTGCGTTGCTCAGCGGCGCGTCGCTCCACCTCGTACCGTCCGGTCAGCGGCTGAGCATGCCGGATGTCCAGCAGTTCCTGCAGGAGCGCCGGATCACCGTGACCGACCTGCCCCCGTCGGTGATGAAGCTGCTCGATCCGGCACCGCTGCAGGACCTGCGCATCGTGTTCGTCGGCGGCGAGGCGTTCTCCCACGAGCTCGTCCGGGCGTGGGGCAAGGGCCGCCGGATCTTCAACGGATACGGCGTGACCGAGTGCACCGTCACCAGCATCGTCAAGGAGTTGCGGGAGCCGCTGTCGCCGGGTGCCCTGCCCATGGGCGGGCCGATGGACAACCACACGGCGTACGTGCTGGACGACCACCACCGGCCGGTGCCCCAGGGGGTCATCGGACAGCTTGCGCTCGGCGGAGTCGGACTGACGTCGGGCTACTGGCGCCGGGACGAGGACAACCGGAAGAAGTTCATCCCGGACCCGATCGGTCCCGATCCGACGGCCCGGGTCTACCTGTCCGGCGATCTGGCTCGGCTCAACGGCAGCGGCGAACTCGTGTACGTCGGGCGGCTCGACCGACAGGTCAAGATCAATGGTGTACGGATCGAGATCGGCGAGATCGAGAGCGTGCTCCGCGCCGCCGACGGGATCAAGAACGTGTACGTACAGGTCCGGCCGGACGGGGATCAGAAGCGGGTCGTGGCGTACTGCGCGACCGGGGCGGGCGGCACCGTCTCCGAGGCGGTGCTGCGGGAACACTGCCGCAAGCGCCTCGTGTCCACGATGCGGCCCAGCAGCTTCGTGATCATGGACGAGCTGCCGATCAACGCGAGCGGGAAGATCGACGAGCGGGCGCTGCCCGCCGTCGGCGTCGACGCCGCCGCCGAGTCCACGCCCGTGGAGCAGCTCAACGACATCGAACGCACGATGCTCACCGAGGCGTTCGGGCCGATCCTGGGCCGCGTCGACTTCTCCAAGACGGCCAGCTTCTTCGACCTGGGCGGGACGAGCCTCCAGGCCGTCCAGCTGATGTCGAAGATCAAGAAACTGTTCTCCACGACGATCTCCCTGGTCGTGTTCTTCAACGACTCGAGCGTGCAGAGCATGGCTCTGGAGGTCGAGCGGGCCCGGCTGGCCAGCCTGTCGCCCGCGGAGCTCGAGCAGGCCATCGAGCAGATGAGCGAAGAAGACGTGGCCCGACTCCTGGCAAGCGAGTAGGCCGGCATGAATCACAGCAAGCGCCTCAGCACCTACCTCGGTACGAGGTCGACGGTGACCGGCGTACCCGGCCTCGTCGAGATGAGTCAACTCGAACACGCCGAGCGGGTCCTCCTGTTCGCACATCCGGTCGGCGGCAGCCTCCTCGCGCTCCAGCCGCTGGTGCGGAGACTGCGCGACTACCGGTGCGTCGGACTGGAGGCGTCGCTGGAGGTCCTCGTCGACGGGGAGCCGGCCCCGTCGATACAGGAACTCGCGCGGCGGTACGTCGCGGGCTTCGGCGACCGGTGTCCCGACGTCGACGTGGTGTGCGGCTGGTCCTTCGGTGGCGCTCTCGCCTGGGAGATCGCCTGCCTGCTGGCACGACAGGGCATCCGCCCGAAGGTGGTCCTGCTCGACTCGACGTGGCGGTTCAGAGAATACGAGGAGCCCACGCCGAGCAGGCGGCTGCGGGAGTTCGTCGGCGACGCGCTGAGGTCGGGCGGTCAGGCCGGCGAGTGGCGGTCCGACTCGCCGACCGCAGCCGCCGAGGCCCTGGGCATGGACATGGAGACGTTCTCGGAGCGCTTCGAGATCTTCGCGCACAACTCCCGTCTCATCGGCACCTGGTGGCCCACACCCGGCGATCTCGACATCGTCTCGATCCGCGCCACGGAGTCCTCCAAGTCGGACTGGCGGGAGACGACCTCGGGCGACGTCGACTTCCAGGACCTGGCCGGTGGACACTACGACCTGCTCAACGATCCCGAGAACCTGGCCGCCATCGAAAAGACCATCCGATACGGTCTTGCGACTACGGGCACCGTCGCGGACACGGGCACGGACCACGGGAACGTCGCGCCCGATCTGTTCGCGTCGCTGACCGAGCTGATCGACACGCCCCGGTGGCGCGACCTCGTGATCCGGTCCCGGCGGATGGACGGGCGAGCCATCGCCGAGGCGTACCGGGAACTCGGCCGACGTGGTCTGCTCACCCCGGACTGGCCGCGCGAGCTGGGCGGCTCGGGCACGTCGACGCGGGTGGCCGTCGAGCTGTTCGAGCGGTTCATCGCGACCGGTCTGCCCGACCTCGTGTACGCGCTCACCGTGCAGATCGTCGGCTACTTCGTGCTGAAATCCGGCTCCGACCGGCTGAAACGCGAGCTGCTCCCGCGGATCAGCCGGGGCGAGGAGTTCGCCACCGTGCTCTACAGCGAGCCGGGCGCGGGCAGCGACCTCGCCGCGCTCCGGACGCGGGCCGAGCGCCGCGGCGACCGGTACGTCATCAACGGCGTCAAGGTGTACAGCATCTACAGCGACATCTCGGGTTCCGCGTTGGTGGCCGCGCGCACCGGGGCGGACGGCAACAAGTACGACGGCATCACCCTCTTCGTCGTCGACCTGGCCGCACCCGGCGTGACCGTCGAGCTCGTCGACACGATCCAGCCCGAGCGCATGTGCCGGGTGACGTTCCGCGACGTCGAGGTCGACAGCTGGCGGCGGATCGGTGCGGACGGCCGCGGGTGGGGGCTGCTCGACGGTGCCCTGGCCATCGAACGCACCGGCATCGACCACGTCGTCCGGGCGGCCCGGTGGCTGACCGCGCTCCGTGCGGCGACCGGCCGACCCGACGACCTCCAACTGCTCGAGGGACAGGTCGAGTGCGCCACCACGGTGGCGCGCGCGGCGACCGAGGTGTTCCTGCGCCCCGATGTCGCGGCGACCGACACCGCCGTGGCCAAGCTGTACACGAGCGAGACCTGCCAGCAGGTCGGGCACGAGGTACTCCGTCGTTGGCGGACGCTCACAGACCGGACCGACCTAGACGACCTCGTCCGCGAGGAGCTGTACTCCGGACTCACCGAGTCGCCCGGGCTCACCCTCTCGGCCGGCTCGTCGGAGATCATGCTGTCCACCATCAAGGTGGACCTCGGCGAGGAGTACTCCCGCCGCTGTCGCGAGATCCCCCGACGCTTCGGGCCGGAGCTGGTCGACACCCTGGTGGAGGTCCTCGAACCGGTCGGCGCCGGCGTCCGGGCGCAGCCCTTGTTCGCCTACTCGCCGACCCGCCGCACGGCGCTGGCGGACACCCTGGCCGAGCTGGGATTCGACCGGATGGAACGCCCCGAGGACGAGGGCGGTCTCGGGCTCGGCCTCACCGCCGGGTGCGCGATCAGCCTGAGCCTCGGGTACCTCGGTTACGAGAACGCCTACCGGCCCGGTCCGACCGGTTCCCGCCAGGACCGGGTACGCCACGCGGCGTACGTGCTGGGCCTCGGCGTCGGGCTGTTCCGCACGGCCTGGGAGCACGCGTCCGGCCGCGAGCAGTTCGGCCGGCGCCTCGTCGACCTCGACGCGTTGATGTTCCCGCTCGTGCGGTCGTACGCCGAGATGCACGCGGTGGGCACGCGCCTGTACGAGATCGCGAACACGGCGGCGCAACTGGACGAGAGCGCGCTCCGGCGGTTCGAGCTGGTCCAGCAGGACGCGATGGTCCGCCTCCTACGCGCCGCGATGCAGGTCATGGGCGCCCGAGGCATCACGGAGTGGTCGGTCGCGTCGTGCTTCTACATGCGCTGCGCGGAGAACATCGGGCTGCTCGACCCCCTGTCAGGCAAGGAGAGGTGCTGATGCGAGTCGATCTCGACACTCCCGGAGCGGCGGAACTCTACGACGAGTCGCGGTATTCGGACCAGGGCATGCACGCGGCGTGGCGGGAGATGCGCGCGCGCGGCGGACTCCACCGCCAGGTCACCCCCGACGGGCAGGAGTTCTTCGCGGCTGTGCGGCACGCCGACGTCCGGGAGGTGCTGAGCAACCACACGGCGTTCTCCTCGGCGTACAGCACGATGCTCAGCGTGCGCGGCGACGGGGACGTCGCGGCCGGGGCGGCGATCCACCTCACCGACCCCCCGGTCCACTCCGAACTCAAGCGCATCTTCACCCCGCTGATGACGGTGCCGGCGACGCAGCGGCTCGCGCAGGGGATCGACGAGCGCATGCGAGAGTTGTTCGACACCATCCGGGGCCGTGAATCGTTCGACTTCTGTGCGGACATGGTCACCCTGCCGATGACGGTCACCGGCGCGCTGATGGGCATTCCCACGAGTGAGTGGCCGGTCACCGGCCGGGCGACCGTACGCGCGATGGGCGGAACGGACGCCGGCGAATCGGCGTACCAACGTCGTCTCAACCTCTTCGAGGCCCACACGACGATCATGACCGTGCTCGGGGACGTCCTGGAAGACGCTCCGGCGGGTGACTCGGTGATCGGCCGGTGTCCGCGGACCGCCGGCGTGGTGGAGGACCCGGGCCGGGACGTCGCCCTGCTCAACGCTTACGCGTTCCTGATGGGGGCGAACCCGACCATACCCCAGACGATCAATCAGATGCTGATCCTGCTGGCCGGTGACGACGACCTGTGGTCCTGGTTCACCTGCCAGGAACGCACGGAACAGAAGTTCGTCGACGAGGCACTGCGGTGGGCCAGCCCGATCAACCACGTGCTGCGGCGTACCACCGGCGACGTGACGCTCGCCGGAACCGAGGTCCCGGCGGGGTCGTTGGTCACCGCGTGGCTCGGCTCGGCGAACCGCGACGAAGAGGTGTTCCCGGAGCCGTTCCGGTTCGTCCCCGACCGGTCCCCGAACCAGCACACCGCGTTCGGCTTCGGTGTTCACCGGTGCATCGGCCAGCATGTGGCCATCGCCGGCATGAAAACATTCTTCGATCTCTGGCGCGAGAGCGTGCGATCCGTTTCCCTTGCTGGTGAGCCCAGGCATCTCGTGTCGAACTTCCTGAACGGCGTCGTGAGCCTGCCGCTCTCGGTCAGCTGGAGATAGGCGGCACCAACGCCGCGGAGAGAAGGACGCGTGAGTGACCTCGTGGCAACCGTGGTCGGCCCGGGCGACCGGTCCAGGGTGGACCGGTTCTTCGGCCCGAAGGGGCTCGTCGAACACTGCTTCTGCCAGTACTTCCGACTGGAGCGCAAGGACTACTCCGCATGCCGTTCCGCGGCGCGGCGGGACCGCCTCGCCGAGCTGATCACCGCCGGCGAGCGGGTCGGAGTCCTCGGTTCGATCGACGAGGTACCGGTGGGCTGGATCGGGGTCGGTCCCCGGCTGGGCTTCGCGCGACTGCGCACCTCCCGCGCGGCCAAGCTGCTCCCGGGGGACGACCCGGAGCGCATCTGGTCCATCGTCTGCGTCTACCTGGCGCGTGAGCAGCGGCACCGGGGACTGCTCCAGATACTGATCAACCGGGCCGTGGAGTGGGCCCGGGACGAGAAGGCCGACCTGATCGAGGCCTATCCCGAGGATGACCGGGACCCGGCGACCCGGATCGACCCGCGCAGCTTCCGTGGCCGGGTCACCACGTTCGAGGCCTGCGGATTCACCGTCGTCGAGCCCAGGCTGAAACACCGGGCGCTGATTCGTAAAGACCTTCGATAACCTGTTGAGGAGTGCACATGGGCCTGGGGCGTAATTTCAACCGCCTGTGGTTGTCGCAAGGCTTGTCGAACACGGCTGACGGCCTGGTGTCGGCGGCCATGCCGCTGCTCGCGGTGGCGATCACCCGGGACCCGCTGCTGATCAGCGGGATGACCGTGGCGAACTTCCTGCCGTGGCTGCTGTTCACCCTGCCGTCCGGTGAGCTCGCCGACCGCATCGATCGACGCCTCATCATGGTCGTCGGCAACGTGTTCCGGGCGGTCGCGTTCGGTCTGCTCGTCCTGGCGCTGCTCGCCCACCTGCACAGCATCGTCATCCTCTACCTGGCGGTGTTCCTCTCCGGCGCGGCCGAGACGATGGTCGACAACGCGGCGTTGACGGTTCCGCCGCGCCTGGTCGAACGCAAGGACCTCGAGCGGGCGAACGGGCGCCTGTTCGCCGTCCAGTCGGCCATCAACACGTTCGTCGGTCCGCCGGTGGGCGCCCTGCTGTTCGCGGTGTCGGCATGGTTGGTGTTCACCACCGGCGCCGGGCTGTTCGCGATCGCCGCGCTGGCCCTGATCACGCTGCCCCGGCTGCTGCCGACGGCGAGCAACGTCAGCAGCTCCCGGCCCACCCCCGGCTCCATCGTGCGCAGCATCCGGGCCGGCTGGTCCTACTTCTGGAACCACAAGCTGCTGCGTCGGGTGGCATTCATCTCCGCCTCGATCAACGGTTTCGGAGCGGCCACCGGCAGTCTGATCGTGCTCGTGGCGACCGGGCCGCTCGGCGTCACACCGGCCTGGTGGGGCGTCTTCATCGCGGTACCGGCGGTGGGCTCCATCGCCGGCTCACTGATCGCGCCGAAGCTGGTCCGGACGATCGGCGGTGGACCGGTGACCTGGCTGGCGGCCCTGGTGCCCGCAGCCACCTACGCCGCGTTCGGCCTCAGCAGCAGTGTCGTCCTCGTCGAAATCTTCCTGTTCTGCAGCTCGGTGGCGACCGCGATGAACCAGATCGTGGTCAGTACGTTGCGGCAGGCCTCGGTACCCGACGAGCTGCTGGGCCGGGTCACCGCCGCCTACCGCCTGATCGTGCTCGGCGTCGTACCGCTGGGTGCGTTGCTGGGCGGGGCGCTGGCCCACTGGCGGGGAACGTCGGCCACGTTCATCGGCGCCAGCATCGGGTTGACGCTCGCCGCGCTCGTGTTCGCCTCGCGGGTGACGACGCGAGGACTCCGCGAGGCCGAGCAGGCCGGCCACTCGGCGACCGGGTCGTCGCCCGAGCCCGACCAGAACGGATCCGGCCCGGGCGAGCTCGCCGACGCCGAGGCCGCCACCCGGCAGACCTGACGACGGCGTACGGAGCTGACCCCGAAACGTCCTCGGGGTCAGCTTCCGCGTAGGCGGGGCACGCGGCCCCTTCGCTGGTGGGAGAACCGGCCCGGACGGCGGCCGCCTGCGGAACGTCCTCCGGCCGGCGCCCGCACAATCGCCGGTGCGGGTCGGGTCCTCGCCCGTAGGTCGAAACCGTCCGCCGTGTGTGGGAACACTTCAGCCGGACAAGCATTCACGTTGGGCACGCACGTGTGATTCGATGTCCGGACAGGCGCCGGACATCGACGTTTGCACACGCAGGCGATCGCGTGGGTCAGTCGCTCCGAGCGTTCTACAGCATCGGACATAGGAGGCCGCGATGCCATGGACCTGTCGCTTCAGTCGCTAGAGCACCTGTGCCTGGACCTACGGCAACTCCGACTCCAAGCGGGCGGCCCCAGCCTGCGTGACCTGGCCGCCCGGGTGGGCATCAGCAAGAGTCAGCTGGGAGCGATCCTGTCCGGACAGGTTCGCCGGCTGCCCGACTGGGACGTGGTCAAGGGGCTCGTGGAAGCCGTCCGAAAATACAGCGCCGATCGCGGGCAGTTGGCCCAGCTGTCGTTGACCACCGGCGTGGAGGAGTTCTGGCGGCCCCGTTACAGCGCTGTCGAACACGCGTTCAGCTGCCGGAAGATCCAGCCCTCCGAGACACTGCGGATCTACCAACCGGCTCCGCCCGAGCCGTGCCCGCCGGTCGTACCGCACCAGCTGCCGCCCGCCGTGTCCCACCTCAGCGGCCGAACGTCCGAGCTGGCCGCGTTGGACGCGGTGATCGCGCAGGACGTACCGGCCGGCTGCGCGGTGGTCGCGGTCGTCGGCGGCATGGCCGGGGTGGGGAAGACCGCACTGGCCGTGCACTGGGCCCACCAGGTCGCCGGTCGCTTCCCCGACGGGCAGCTGTACGTCAACCTCCGCGGGTGTGATCCGGACGGGCCGCCGATGTCCCCCGACGCGGTCGTGCGGGACTTCCTGACCGCCCTCGGCGTGTCGGCCGGACAGCTTCCCGCGACCGCCGCGGCGCGCATCGCACTCTACCGTTCCCTGCTCTACGACCGCCGGATGCTGGTGGTGCTGGACAACGCCCACGCGGTCGAGCAGGTGCGGCCCCTCCTGCCGGCGAGTTCGGGCTGCCTGGTCCTGGTGACCAGTCGGAGTCGGATGGCCGGCCTGATCGCCGCCGACGGCGCCCGGTCGGTGCGGCTCGACGTCCTGGCCGGCGAGGCGGCCGGCGAGCTGCTGGCGCGCCGCCTGGGGCCGCACCGGGTGGCCGCCGAGCCGCGCGCGGTCCGCGACGTCGTCGAGCGGTGTGGAGGGCTGCCGCTGGCGCTGGTCCTCGTCGCCGCCCGGGCGCTGAACCACCCCGGCGTGGCCCTGGACACGCTGGCTGTCCGCCTGTTCAATGGCGGCCGCGAACCGAACGCGCCCGCCGGCGATCCGGCCACCGATCTCGAGGCGGCGTTCTCCTGGTCGTACCGGACGCTCAGCCCGCCGTCCGCCCGGCTGTTCCGGCTGCTGAGCCTGCACCCGGGACGGAACGTCAGCACGGCCGCGGCCGCCAGTCTGGCCGCCCTCCCGCTGGCCGAGACGACCCTGCGACTGTCCGAACTCAGCGAGGCGGCCCTGGTCACCGAGCGGGGGCCGGGCTGGTACGCGCTGCACGGCCTGGTCGGCGCCTACGCCGGCGACCTCGCCACGCACACCGATCTCGAGAACGCCCGGCGCGCCGCGACGGTCCGGCTGCTCGACCATTACGTGCACAGCGCGCGGGCCGCCGCGACCCTGCTGGATACCGGCGACGACCCGGACCCGGTGCCGCTCGCCCCGCCGGCCGCCGGCGTCACCCCCGAGCTGCGGTACACCGACCGGTCGCCGGCGACGGCCTGGTTCGACGAGCGACGCCCCGTGCTCCAGACCGTGCTGCACCACGCGATCGGCGCCGGGTTCGCCGCCCACGCCTGGCACCTGGCCTGGAGCCTGGACGCGTACCTGACCCACGGCGGCCACCGGGGCGACCGGGTGGACATCTGGCAGGTCGCGTTGCGCGCCGCGGAGCGACTCGGCCATCCGGACGCCCGGACGTTGGCCTGCCGGCGCCTGGCCGGCGCCTCCGTCCGGCTGGACCGGACGGTCGAGCTCCTCGCCCACAACGAGCGCGCGATGGTGTCCCACCGGCGTCGCGGTTGACCGCCCTCGACAGCGAGGTCAGCTCGCCCGCTTCTCCAGGTCAGTACCTCGCCCATCCGACTGAATGAGACCGGACCGGTAGGCCAGTGACACGAGCTGCGCGCGGTCGCGGACGCCGAGCTTGGTGCGCACCCGGTAGAGATGTGTGCGCACGGTGGCCACGCCGATGATCAGCTCACGGGCCACGTCCTCGGTCGACATACCCCGAGCCACCATCTGTGTCACCTCCCGCTCACGCGGGGTCAGGTCGGTCACCTCCGGATACTGCGGCGGGGCCGTGGTGTCCGGTTGCTCGCGGAACCACGTGACCAGGCGCTGCGCGACGTTCGGGGCGAGCATGGCCCGACCCGCGGCCGCCGCCCGGATCGCGGCGACCAGTTCCTGCGGGCTCGCGTCCTTGCCGAGCAGGCAGCTCGTGCCCGCGTGCAGGACGTCGCTGACGGTCTTGTCGGCGTCGGACGCGGTGAACACGACGATGTTGGGCGGCGGGTCCTCCTTGCCGAGCCGGCGGATCATCTCGAGGCCGGAGATGATCCGCAGGTTCAGGTCGGTGACCACGACGTCGGGCCGTGCGGTGCGCGCCAGCATGATCGCTTCCATGCCGTTGTCGGTCGTCCCGATCACGTCGATGTCCGGCACCGCGTCCAGTAGCGTCCGCATGCCGTCCCGGACGACCGGCAGTTCGTCGCAGATGAGTGCGCGGATGGTCATCGCGTCTCGCCTTCGCACGGATCACCGGAGACCCGGTCGACGAAGGCCGCGACACCGGCCACGGTCGGGTCGTCGAACAGATCGAGGAGCGTCATCTCCACCTGGAAGTCCGAGCGCACCAACGCTACCAGTCGCGCGGCGAGCAGCGAATGGCCGCCGAGGGCGAAGAAGTTGTCGTCGACACCGACCCGCTCGCGGCCGAGCAACGCGGTGAACAGCGCGGTCACCCCCTCCTTGGTCGTCCTGCAGGGTGTGGTCGGGTCATCGACGCCCTCGTGAGGCGGGAGATCCGCCGTGTTCGTTCTGTGCGACACATCAGCCATCTGTCTGTTGTTCTGCGCACCGGTATTGGTGGGCTATCCGATAGATATCGGCACCGGAGAATGCGTCGCCTTCCCGCCCTCCCGGATTGCCGATCTCGGGTCTTTCGCCCGGTTTCCCGGTCGACGGGAGTCCCGCCGTCCTCCGGTGGCACGCCCTGGCACTCCCGGAACGGGCGCAGGCGATCGCCAGGCGATACACGATCGATATCGTCCCTGGGTTGCCTGGGCGCTGGCGATCGAGTGAAGGGGTGGACGGTGGAGCTGACGACGTGGCGGGAACTGTGCGATCGTGGGCGTGACCTGGTCCTGTGCCTGGACTTCCCGGGCGGGCGGGCAGCAGCCGGCTTCTCCGACCTGGCCGCCGGGGCACCCGTCGAGTTGTGCTTCCTCCATCTCGCCTGGTCGGGCCTCCACACGGATTCGCGATTGGACGCGCACATCGCACAGTGGGTGGGCGAGGCGCTCGGGACCCGTCGCCCGGTGCGGGCCGTGCTGGGCTTCTGCGCCGGAACCGCCCTGGCGACACGTGTCGCGGACGCGGTCAGCGCGACGGCCGGCGCGACACCGCCCACGGTCCTGCTGTTCGACGCGGCCGCCGTCCAGGACGACGCGCTCCGCGACCAGTTCGTGTCGTCGGTCCAGGCCTCCGCGGCCTACCTGGCCGAAGGCGAGCTGGACGATGCCCGGCGGTGGTCGCAGGAGTTGCTCGCCACCGGCCGGGACGACCTGCCGCGGGTCGCCACGGCGTTGATCGACCGGTACGACCAACTCATGTCAGGGATCGCCGACCGACTGTCCCTGGGCGAGGTCATCCGCCGGGAGCTCACCGACGGATTCGCCGCGTACATGGCCTACCTGCTCCTGGCCGCCCAGGGCGGACTGGATCTGCGGGTCGGAACTCCGATGTTCCTGTCCTCGCGGGATCACACGCTGCCGGTGGATCCGGTGCGCGGCACGTCGTTCGGGGTCGACCGCGAGCGGCTGTTGGGCGACGCCGACGTGTGGAAGGTCGTCGCCAGCGTGCTGGGCGAACAGCGGTCGTGATCCGGACCGCGCCGCGCCGCAAGTCACCAATCTGACGGTCGGCGACCGCGCCCTGACCGGTCGAGCAGCCACTGCATCCGGTCCGGCGCCGCATCGCCGGCGGCCTCGGCCAAGGTCCAGCCGTCCCGTGTCGCCAGGGGCGACAACAACCCGACCAGGTAGGTCAGCACCCGCCGGCGCGGCTCTGCCCGCCCGGACCGGTGCGCGAATCGCGCCAACAGTTACCGGGCTGACGCCGTCCCGGCGTCGATCACGCCGATGAGCTGCCGAAACCTCAATGCGGGCAAAGTGCGGCTGGAGTACCGGCGTCACCGCATCCGTGGTTCATCGAATATTTGCGCAAACAGCGTGGCGACTGCCGCGCGGGATTCCCACCGCGTCCATTGCTGTCCGCAAGATTTGCTGGACACGCAGGTACGACCTGCGGGTACGGTCCAGGCGTCCGCTGCTTGTCCGGAATGAATGGGATGAGCCTATCGGCGAGCGACCATTCCCAGAGACGGCTCAAGCCCGAGATGCCGCCGGCACGGGGGATCCTTCAGCGCAGTATCGCCAATTTTGCGATGGACGCGCCGAAGCCACCTCATCTCAAAGAGGGAGCATATTCGTGCGGTTCCGCGTTCTCGGTCCACTGGAGGTCGTCGGCACGACCGGCCACCTGTCGTTCCCGCCTCGGCAGCGGACCGTTCTCTCCATGCTGTTACTCGAACCCAACCGGGTGGTGACCGTCGAGCGCCTCGTGGACGCCGTCTGGGACAACACGCCACCACGGACCGCGAAGGAGCAGGTCCGGATCTGCGTCTCGGCCATCCGGCGGGCCATGACCGCCGGCGGCCGGCCCGACGCTATCGTGACCCGCCCGCCGGGCTACTCGATCCAGTGCACCGACCGGGAACTGGATCTGCTGGAGTTCAACGATCTGGTCGCTACCGGCCGGCGGCTACTGGGCCAGGGCCGGCCGCACGACGCGGTCGACGCGCTCCGTGACGCCCTGCGGCTGTGGCGGGGTGCTGTCCCGCTGGTCGGCGTACGCAGCCAACTCGTCCAGTCGATCGGCACCCAGCTGGCCGAACGGCGGCTGGCGGTGATCGAGGAATACGTCGACGTGCGACTGCGGCTCGGCCAGCACCACGAGCTGGCCAGCGGGCTGGCCGAACTGGTCGCGGCGAACCCGTTCCGTGAGCGGCTGCGGGCACGGTTGATGATCGCGCTGTACCGCAGCGGACGGCAGGCCGAGGCGCTGCACACCTACCGGGTCGGCCGGCAGCTGTTCGTGGAGCAGCTCGGCTTGGAGCCCGGGGCCGAGCTGCACCGGTTGGAGCGGGCGATTCTCGCCGGAGAACTGGCCGACCTGCTGGAGCCGGAGGAGGCGTCCCGTCCGATACCGGTGCGGGCCGCCGTGCCCCGCCTGCTACCGGCTGACATCGGCGACTTCACCGGCCGGCGGGACCTGATCGAACGGGTGCGCACGGCGCTGCGCGGACCGCGCGACGCCGGGTCCCGTGCCGTGCCCATCGTGATCCTCGCCGGCCGGCCCTGGCTGGGCAAGACCACCCTGGCTGTGCACGTCGCCCACGCCCTCGACAAGGAGTATCCGGACGGCCAGCTGTTCGCCCGGCTCGGCGGCACCGCCCGCCCGGCCGACACCGGTGGGGTGCTGGCCCGTTTCCTCGGCGCGCTCGGCGTGCCGGGCCGGGCCGTACCCGACACCCTGGAGGAACGGACGGACATGTACCGCAACCTGCTCAGCGACCGCCAGCTTCTCGTGGTCCTCGACGACGCGGCCAGCGGGCAGCAGGCGGCGCCGCTGCTACCCGGCGGCCCGACATGCTCGGTGATCGTGACCAGCCGGACCCGGCTGGCCGCGCTCGGCGGCGCGACCACGCTGACCATCGGCCCACTGGAGGCCCGGGAGTCGGTCGAACTGCTCACCAAGGCGGTCGGCCAGGAGCGGGTCGACACCGAGGCGGCCGACATCGCCCTGCTGGCCGACCTGTGCGCCGGTGAGCCGCTGGCGCTACGGCTGGCCGCCGGGCGGCTGAAGAGCCAACCGCACTGGCCGGTACGGGACCTGATCGTCCGCCTGTACGACGACCACCGCCGGCTGACCGAACTGTCCTACGGCGGTCTGGACCTGGTGGCGATGGTCAACGAGATCTGGCAGGGTCTCACCCCGCTGGCCCGGGGCCTGCTGCGGCGCGTCAGCCGGCTGGACGACCTGCGCTTCCAGGACTGGATGTGCGCGCCCCTGCTGGGCGTCGCCGAGCAGGACGCACAGGACGCGCTCACCGAACTGCTGGACGCCGGGCTCCTGGACGTCGAGCGGCAGGACGGCCACATCGTGTTCCAGCTGCGGGGCCTGCTGCGGGCGTTCGCCCGGCGGTCAGCGGCCGAGGAGTCGTCCTTCGGCGACACCGGCCGCGCGGCGGAGCGGCCCGGCGGGAGCCACGCCGACATCAGCGGGGACCGCACCCCCTCAGCACAGCCAAGACGCCGCCCGACCCGGGATGACCTGAACCGCACATCGCCTAGATCATCCTAGGAGGCAGGCCTGATTCTGTCGGATGCCGGGCGGTAAGGGCACGACCGACAAGCGGATCACCGTCAGCAGCAGGCGTTGCCGGTTTGTCCGATCGCCTAACATCGGCGTACGTGACCTGGTTTGCACTGGCGGCCGCGCCGTCCGCCGACGAGCCGCCGGTGTTGTTCGCCGCCGCCGTGTGGTCGGTGGCGGTGATGGCCACGGTCCTCGTCAGCACCTTCGTCACCTACCTGCTGCGGCAGCGGCTCGAACGGGTGAACACACTGGTCCAGGGGATGCGCGAGCACGAATACGTCAGGAGCGTCCAGCAGCCGGTCGCCGCCGTGCTCGTCGCCGCGGTGGGCGGCTACGGCATCAACACCGCCACCCAGGAGGCCGGCTGGCCCGGATACCTGGGCTGGCTGCTCGGCATGCCGATCCCCGCCGGCATGGTCACCTGGGCCGCGATCCGCAGCGTCCGGCAACGCCGGTTCGACGAGCAGTGGCCACCGGACGAGATCCCCGCCAACGACCCCGTCAAGATCCGCAGCACCCTCCGCCGGGTCGTCCACCAGCACACCGAGGCCGAACAGGCGGACCCGGCCGCGCTCGACCGGGCCCTGACGCTCCTGCTGGACCATGTCCTACCGGCCCTGCGCCAACGCCGCGACCGTGACCCCCGCCGATGGCTACGGGAACACCGCACGACCACCACCCTCGTACTCGGCTGGGCGGTGACGACCCTGACCGCCACAGCGGTGGCCGTCTCCCCCCACCTGTCGGACCGACGCCGGAGCGCCTGGCTCTTCATGGCCGCCGCCACCCTGGTGATCGCCCTCCTCGCCAGCAGCCTGCTGACCGTCCTCTACCGCTACAGCCGCTACCGGAACACCACCCTCGCCGACGAGATACAACAGTCGGCAGGCACAATCCGCCGCCGCATCGTCGAACGCCGCCTCGGCATCCCCACCACACCCGACGACGGCCCACGACGCCGACGACGACCCGCCACCCACCACGGCTGAACCCCTGCCGAACATCACCCACCGCCCCCGCACCCAGAGCCGACAGCCAGCACAGCGGCGAAAGCCACGCCGCACACTCCACGACTTGAAACCTCGCCGACAACCGCCAAAGGCGGACACCCGATGCACAGCAGAACATCGCTCGACACTCGCCGACCGCCAGGAGATCGCCGGTCGAGGAAGACAAAGACCTCCACAATTCGATACTGGTGTATGCACGCTGAGCCAGGTTGTACTTGGGTAGCAGCAGCAGACTGAGTTCCTCCACGCCTGGGCGTCATGGGCACAGGCCAACGAGAAGGCGCTCGTCGACCCTGGCGCTCCGGTGAACGCGAAGAAGCTGGTCACGGCACAGGGGATCGAGGACCTCGTCGACGCCACGACCGGCTACACGATCGTGGGAGCGGCCTCGCACGACGAGGCGGTCCGGATCTTCTCCGGGCACCCGCACCTGGGGCTGTCCGCCGGAAACTCGATCGCGGTGCTGGAGTGTCCTCCTCCGCCCAACTGACTCGTCAGCCGGTGGTCCGCTCGGAACGCCCCCAGCGAAGGCGCCACGTTGATTCTGGCTGAGGCGGGTTCGACTGCGGTGGCGTCGGCTGGGGTGGGTCGTCGGTCGAAGGCGTGGGTGGGCTCGTACCGCAGGGCACGACAGCGCAGGTGCCAGTGCGGCACTGTCGCAGGTCCGTGTGAAGATCGTCGCTGTGACTGAGTGGATCTACAACGATCGTCCCGAGGGCGTCAGGTTCCTGCCCGAGCGGATCGCGGAGCCGGGCCGGGCGGAGATCGAGGACGAGATCTGGGCTTTCGTGGTGCGCGGCGAGGACGACGCCGACGAGTTCTTGGACTACTTCGACGATGACGAGCAGCGCCACGGTGCGACCGACGAGGAGCTCAGCGCGGCGTACGCCACCGCCGTGGCCGTTCGGCGGGAACAGCAGCGTGGCTGGGGCGAGGTGCGCAGCAATCTGACCAGCGCCTTCGCGGAGCTCACCGCGCTCGGCGTGGTGGCGAGGGAGGACTTCAGCTGTTGCGGCACCTGCGCGGCGGCGGAGATCCACGACGAGCGGGACGACTCCCGGCACTGGCAGGGATACCTCTGGTATCACCAGCAGGACACGGAGTCGCTGGTCGCGAGCGAGGACGGCGAGGTCTACCTCGGCTACGGCGTCTACCCACCGGCGGACTTCGACGAGGACGCCTACGCCGCCCTGTCCGAAGCCGAGCAGCAGGCCGGCTACCAGGCCGACCTGGAACGGTTCCTGGACGAGGTCGCCTTTCCGGTGCTCCGCAGGCACGGCATGCGGGTGGAGTGGAACCGCAAGCAGTCGAGGCGGATACGGGTGACCGGCGCCCAGTGGTACGCGGAGATCGACCCAGACCACCCGCACGAGGACTTTGCCGTCCTGACGAGGTGACGAGGGAGCCTGAGCCCGGGGGCGGGGGCTGCCGGTCTGCCCCCGGCGCTGGCCGGTCGATGACAGAGCACTGGGCCGGTACGAGGTGATGGGGAGGCTCACGGGTGAGGTGAGGACACGTCCGTCGGCAGGACGGTACGGGCCAACGTGCTTAAGGGCACCCGCCCCAGTGTCAGCGACGGCTTTCATGAGGTGGCTAATCCTGTTCGACCCACCTGCGTCGGCCGGCATCACACGCAGGCACCGCGCGCGGTGAGCGAGCGATTGCCGCGCTCAAGCGCGCCTACCCGGAGGCGGTCGCCGTCCGACACGGCGGGAAGAGCCTGCGCTACGGCGAGCTGGACGCCGCCGCCGGGCTCGCGGGGCACCTGGTCGAGGCGGGGGTACGGCCGGGGACGGGTCGCCGTGACCGCCGAGCGGGGCGCGGACGCGGTCACCGCGTTCCTGGCCGTGCTGCGCGCCGGGCGGCGTACGTGCCAGTCGACGTGGCCCAGCCGCCCGCCCGCAGCCGGACGATCCTGCGCGACAGCGGCGTGCGGCTCCGCCCTGTGCCAGCCGGGGTGTGCAGGACATGCCGGCCGGGGTGCCGACAGTTGACCTGGCCGCCGCGCTGGCCGGGGCCGCCGACCGGGCCGCGCCGGTGCCGGTGACCGTCCGGCATCCCGCGTACGTCATGTACACCTCCGGCTCCACCGGGACGCCGAAGGGCGTGGTGGTCCCGCACGAGGCGATCCTGCGGCTGGGGGCGCAGCGGGTTAGCGATGCTCGGCCCTGGCAAGGCGTGGTTACCCGTATGGCTGTTGGTCGCTCGATCTGACGCGATGGAGAAAGCGATGGATGGGATCATTGCGTGGGTTTGCAGCATCACAGCAGTACCGCACCCGCAACGGACGCACCGAACTCGTCCCCCGCAACCCCCACTACCGGGCGGCCACGCGACGATCCTCGGCAAGGTCATCTGCGTCCTACACCGCCCATGATCCCGAACTGGATCAGGTTGCGGCCGCGTGGGAGGAGGGGCCGGTCGTGCCGCTGAGAGGGCCCCCGCCTCGACGATCGAAGTCCAGCGAGGTTGGGCTGGTACGTCGGTCACGAGTCCCGCCTTCGGGTTGGCTACCGTCCTGCGCCATGACGCGATCTCGTGTGCATTCCCGGTACCGGGATGGACTTGTGCTGGCCTACGAGATTCCTGTCGGCTCAGCGCCGGTGTCGGACGTGGTGCCCGCGGCGACCTTTCCCGTTGGGGCGCACATGGAGTTGGACGACCATGCCATAGCACCCGACCTGAGCCGCGCCGTGTACGCGATGCCCGACCACGTGACGTGTATCGACCGTACCGGACGGAGGCTGTGGCAACTCGACTTCATCCCCGCTGCGGCACCGTGGCCCATCGCCCATACCTGCTGCGCCTACTCGTTGGACGGAATGATCGTGTGGGTGTTCCGACCTGACGCGATGGCGCGCGGTACCGGCGCCGATCAGTGGTTGGCCGTCGACGCGGGCACCGGCCGGGTGGTGGCGCAGGTGGACTTGTGTTCGGCCGGTCACGGGGGCAGACACTTCACCCATCCAGACGGCAGGCACATGCTGCTGAGTGTGGGGGAAGGACAGGATGGCTCGCTGATCTACCGGGGTCGCTTCGAGAACGGTCGGATCGAGCTGACCGAGTATCCATGGCCGGATCGCGTCCTTGTCGCCGTAGCGCCGGACGGCCGCCATTTCATGACAGTGGACCACGATCAGCATGATGCCGCTTTCCATGCGTATCCCGACGGCGCAGTCGTCGCGCGAGTAACGGCGGAGTCGCTCGGACGTGATCGCGACGGCGTGTTCGTCGAGTGGGTTGGCTGCTACCTCGGCGACGACACCGCCGTTGTGACAGTCGTCGGCGAGGCCGACGATGAGGAGGAGGGGTTCGAGCGGTACATCGTCGATCCGCAAACCGGCGCGGTCCGAGGGCAGCTGGCCCCCTTGCCTGGGGAACAGTACGACTACGAACCGTTCGGCGACGGCTCTTGGCTCACCACCGCCGACGACCATCGGCTTCAGCGCCAAGCCGGTTAACGGAGCGACCCGGGTCGGTAGGACTTCGTGCAAGAGGTTGAAAGATCAGGGTTATGGCGGTTTGCCGGTGCTCATGGCCAGGCCACGCCATTGCTTGAGGCGGTGGACGGAGGGTTGTGCACGGCGGATGGCGTCCGGGCGTAGGCGCGGGCCCGCTCCCTGCCGAAGCCGGTGTCATTCGCCGGCTGATTCTCGGGCAGCCGGCGTCGCGTGCGCGCCCCACAGCAAGGTCCGTACGAACGGCGATGTCCGGGGGACGTGGGGGATGTCGAGGTGGAGCCGGTACCGGACGGTGTGGGTGCCGTCCCGCCGGATGGACGCCTTCCGGTCGGTGCTGATCGCTTCGGCGGCGACCAGCACCGATGGCCCGCTCGATGGCCTTGATGTCGGCCCGGGTGAGGGGTCCGACCTTCCCGCGGCCGAGGGCGAACTCGGCGAGGGCGTGGTGGCCCCGCCCGAACCAGGGGCGGGAGTCGTCGTCTCTCGACACAGCGGCCATGTAGGCGAGTAGCTGCATCGGCAGGGCGCTACAGGCCGGCTCGCTGACTCTCGACGAGCTCAGCCCCGACGGCTACCGGCAGTACCCCACTGCGCGGTGGATGGTCATGGAGTCGGACGGGCCGGTCGTCACCGCCTGCCTCGGGCCGGCCCGGGAAAACCCCTCTGACTCGACCGCACCGGCATATTCTCGACCCGTAGGCACCGGAGGGATCAGGTCCGCGGACCCGTCACACGTGACGGCAGTCCTCCCGACCGCCGGGGGCCTGCCGGTGGTGCGCGGACGACGCGACGGGTCACGTCGGTGGCGGTGGGGCACGACCTCCTGCGGGAGCGGTCTCGGGAACTCACGACGACGGGAGCACGATGATCAGCTGCCCCATCGGATCACGCGGACGGCGCTGTCGCGTCCGGCGCGGACTCCCGGTCGTCGCGCTGCTGGTGGGGTTACTGATCCCCGTCGCCCCGGCGTGGGGTGCCGACGGTGGTCCGACCGGCGCCGTCGAGGTGTCCTCCGACGGGGACGTGGTCGGCACGCCCACGCCGCTGCGGAACGTGCCGTCGGTGATCGCCGACGTGGCCGACGGTCAACTCGTCGTCTACCGCATGCCCGGCATCCGGGGTGGCCAGATCAACGCCACCGCCATGCTGTTCCTGCCCACGCAGGCGCCCCCGCCCGGCGGGTGGCCACTGGTGGTGTGGGGGCACGGCACCGTCGGGTGGGCCCCGGAGTGCGCGCCGAGCGTGCAACTCCAGGAGCACGGCCGGTGGGCCGACGGGCCGAACGCCGCCCTGTTGGCGTCCATCCTGAGCATGAACATCGCCGTGGTCGCCCCGGACTACGAGGGACTCGGCCCGGTGGCAGACGGTGTAACGGAGGGGCACGGCTACTACGAGCTGTCGAGCGAGGGAAACTCGATGGTCTACGCCGCGGTGGCCGCACAGCGGCTCCTCGGCGACCGGCTGTCGGGTCAGTGGGTGCCGGCCGGCTGGTCGGAAGGGGGCTTCGCCGCTCTGGCCGCGGCGTACTACTCCGACCGGGCCACGATGGCGGACCCCGACCTGAAGTACCGCGGCACCATCACCCTCGCCCCGGTACCGGACGTGCCCGCGATGAACGGGGTCCTGTGGAACGACATCGAGACGGCCGCGCGATCCGGACTCCCGCCGACAGAGCACCAGATCGAACAACTCGTCTTCGCCAACGCGGAGACCATCTACTTCACCAGGACCGCACGCTACGCCGGCTACGACATCGACCCCGCCACGATCTACGGCCCCAACATGCTGAGGTTCTACCGCGAGAACTGGCGCACCTGCCTGGACGGCCTCAACGCCCTGGTCAAACGGGACATCCAGAACTACCTGAACGCGTCCCCGACGCACCGGCTGACCACCTATCCAGGCATCCGTGGCGACACCCCGAACTCCCTGCCGGAGAACAGGCGGTTCTACGCGGAGAACCAGGGCAGGCTGGAGAACTCGACACTGCCGGGGTCGATCCTCTGGCTGTACGGGACCGACGACATCACCAGCCCCGCCACGGTCACCTACCACACCGTCAACACGATGTTGATCAACGACAACGACGTCAACCTCGCCGTACTCGAAGGAGCCGGCCACTACGACGTCTCCACCGCCGGCCAACCGCTGATCCAGGCCCGGCTGAAGCAACTCTTCGACATCGCGTAGGGCCGTGCGACCCCGATGCCGTACGTCCGGGTGACCGGTGTGCCGGGACTCCCTGGCCCTGCCGTCCTCGACACGGTCCTTCGCCGACGTCGGCGGGCTGGTGTTGCAATCGATCTATCAGGAGTTGCAGGTCCGCTGGTGCTCGCCCCGATGCCCCAGTACGCACACCTCAGCGAGTGCGACATGTTCGACGAGGCGGCCGATGGCAGCACGGCGGCAGATCAGCGAATCCCGTCGCGGCGATCAGGCCGGGACAGTGCTCGGTCGATGCGTGCAGTCACCGTTGGCGATGCGTCTTGTGATCAGGCAGCCACGCTGGCGGCACGGCAAACCGGGGCTGTCGGTTCTGCCCGGTGCGCCCGGGGGACCGCCGAGGTTGACCCGGGCGAAGGGACAGCGCAGCTTCACCGGCCAGCCGAAACCCGATTGCCAGGGGGCTACGCCTGGTCGGCGTTCTGGGGTCTGGTGGCTTCGGCGGCAGCGAGTTGGCGGACCCGGGCCACCTCCGCCGAGCTGGCGAACTGCCGGGCCACCCGAGCCAGCCAGGCGCTCTCCGAGGCCAGTGAGGCGTCCACGTCCTGGAACGGGTGCTCGGCACGGTAGTCCCGGCCGTGCGCGTGACCGACGAGGGCGGCGGCGATCACCGCCGCCTCCACGGTGGCCGGGTCCGCCGCCGGGCCGACCCAGCGCGACACGTCCGGATGGGCGTACGGGCGCAGCGTCAACTGCGCGTCGCGGATCTCGATCACCCGCCGGTAGAGCGCAAACTCCGCGCCGGGCAACCGCCAGCCGCCGCTGGTGTTGAGGTCGATCTGCGGCAGCGCGGCCCGCAGCGCCCGCCAGAGCGGGTCGATCCGGCGCAGCCGGCGTAGCGCACGCAGCCAACGCAGTGGCGCGGTGATCCGGTCGCCCCAGGCGGTCAGGGTAGCCCCGATCAGCCAGAGCAGCATGCAGACCGAGCCCAGGGTGGCGCCGATCGGCAGCGTGGTGGCCAGGGATCGGCCGGTGAGGAGGGTGATCACCGGCCGGACCCCGGACCAGGCCGCCCAGACGATGCCCAGCGCGGTGCCGGTGACCACGAAGCTGAGTCCGGTCCGCAGTACGCCGGCCGGCACGTGGCGCAGGTAGCCGCCCACGCTGGTGATGAAGGTGACCAGGCAGACCGCGATGTAGCTGAAGAAGACCACGAGGTAGCCGACGACGACCGGATCCCGCGAGTACGCGTTGACGAAGTTCAAGGTGAAGGTGGTGTCGGCGTTCGCCAGCAGCACCGCCATCGCCAGGACCGCGCCGACCAGCAGGACACCGTGCCGGCGCAGCCAGCGCCGGGTGCCGGCCGGGCGGGCGATGCTCTGACCGAGCGCGCCGAGGAAGTACGCGGCGAGCATCTCCAGGCCGTTGCCGAGCAGTCGACTGAGGTTCGGCACCGGCTCGACGTGGCTGATCGCGATCAGGACCGGGTGGGCCATCACCGCCAGGCCGAGGCCGATGCAGAGGAAGAAGGCGGAGAGGTACCGGGTGCCGGCGGCGCGCCGACGGCCGGGTACCGGGATGAGTTTGTAGGCGGCGACCACGATGGCGAGCGCCAGGGCGGTGAAGTTGAGCCAGGTCAGCATGGTGCCCGGCCCTGGTCAGCCGGTGTCGAAGATCGAGCCGAGTCGGGCCAGCCCGTCGGCGACCTCGGGGGTGACCGGACCGGCGCCGCCGGTCGGGCCCCGGCGGGCGCGTTGGGCGATCATCGAGGCGACCAGTTCGGCCTCCTGCTCCTGGGCGGCCGAGTAGTCGGAACGGCCGAGCACCCGGCGGACCAGGTCGGTGGAGAGGTTCGGCAGCAACAGGGCGGGCAGGGCGGCCAGCGAGCGGTCGTCGACATGGCCGCAGAGCAGGTGCCCGACCTCGTGCAACAGGATGTGCTCCTGGTGCAGCCGGGTGGTGCTGGTGGCGTAGAAGAGGTAGTCGGCCTGGTCGGTGGTGACCAGTGCACCGCACTGACTGGCCCCACCGGGCATCGGCACCAGCTCGACCGGCCGGCCCCGCTGGTGGGCCAGCGCGTCGACGAACCGGGTCGGCTCGAACGGCGTCGGGATCGACAGCGCGTCGACGATCCGTTGGCACCGGCGCCACATGCCCCGATCAACCGCCATCGCGCTCCACCGGACCGCCCGTACCGGGCCCGGGCAGCTCCACGCCGGCCGGCCCGGCGCGGCGTGCCTCCCGCCGCCCGATGGCTTCGATCATGTCGCTGATGGTGTCCAGCCCCTCCGGGGAGAGGGTGACCGCGCGCAGCGCGATCTGCCGGACGGCGCTGTCGCGCAGCGCGCCGAGCAGCTCCAGCTCCTCGACGATCCGCGCGCTCTGCTCGTCGTCGAAGAAGTATGCCGCCGGCACCTGGAAGAACTGGGCGAGGGCCTCCAGGTGCCGCTTGGTGGGGTTGGTCCGTCGGCCGTTGCGCAACTGCCAGAGGTACGTGGTGGAGAAGCTCTCCCCGGTGGCCTCGCGGCAGGCGGTGGCCACCTCCTCGTTGCGGTACTGCTCCCGGTCGGGTCGGCGGATCACCGCGAAGAGTCTGTTGATCTTCTCGGCGAGGGTGCCCGTGGTCGGGTGGCCCATGTGGTGACCTCCCCTCGCCGGATCGGGTGGACCCCGTTCTCCGTGGTTGACGGCGGCGACCCCCTCGGACATCCTAGCGACTCAGGAATTTAGCTGAGATGAACGGCCTGCGCGCCGCCTTTCACACTGGCTGAGAGCTTTCGAGGGAGGTGAACCAGATGACCGCACTTGTCGACCACACCAACGACATCTCCCTGGAGATGTTCGGTGAGCTCACCGAGGCCGACCGGACCGCCCAAGGGCTGGCCGGGCTCACCCCGGTGCTCGCCACCCCGACGGCGGTGGCGCTCGGCGTCGCCGTCGGCGCCGTGGCGTTCCACGCCGGCTACATGGTGGGCATCGCCCGCAACATGGCCGAGGGCACCAGGCCCCAGCCGAAGTAGTCGCCCGACAACCCGTACCGCCAGTCAGGAGGTGATCCATGTCCGTTCTCGCCAACAGGGTGAACGCGGACCCCGCCCTCGCCACGATCCCGATCCACAGCGACGAGGCATACAACCAGGTCGGCGGGATGCCGGTGCTGGCCACTCCGGCCACCATCGTCACCGTGGCGGCCGGGGTCGGCCTGGTCGGCTCGGTGGCGGCGCTCTTCGGCGCCGGCTACGTCGCCGGGCGCAACCTCGGCGGGACCAGGCCGGTCCCGAAGTGATGACGCGATCGCGGTAGCAGTACCCGGGCCGGTGGACCGCCGCGGCGGTCCACCGGCCCACCCGTCCCGCCCCGGTCCTCCCCGCACCATCAGGAAGCGCTGACCCATGAAGAGAGCACCCTGGCACCGCCGGCTCCGGCCGCCCGCCACGTTCGACCGCTCCGCCGTGCTGAACTGGACCGAGCGGATCAGTTCGGTGACCCACCTCTTCGCCAGCCTGGAGTACCTCACCCGCAGCCGGGACCGGCAGCGGGGCGGGGCGAACAACTGGGCGGTCAACCGGCGTACCTTCCACGAGCACGCCCCCCGCCTGACCCGGGCGCTGGACCTGGCCGCCAACGACCGGGTGGCCACCGCGCTGCACGTCAGCCGGGCCGTCGCGGCGGCCGCGCTCTGGCTGCCGCTCAACCGCCGGCAGCGGGTCGCCGCGAACGCGGTGCTCACCGGCAGCCAGGCCGCGCTGCACGCCCAGCACCTCTACGGCAGTGACGGCGCCGACCAGGTCTCCTTCCTGGTCCAGGCGCTCACCACCGCCGCCCGCGCCGGCCAGCGCCGACCCGCCGTGGTCGACGCCTGCCTCTGGTTCGTCGCCCTGCAGTCGGTGCTGTCGTACACGGTCTCCGGCTGGGCCAAGCTGCCCAGCGAGACCTGGCGCAGCGGACGCGCCCTGCCCGGCATCACCCGGACCCTCACCTACGGCGACCCGCAGGTCTGGCAACTGATGCGCCGCTACCCCCGGCTGACGAAACTCGCCGCCCACGGGGTGCTGGCGATGGAGTGCGCCTTCCCGCTGGCCTACGCCGCGAAGGGCCGCCCCGCGCCGTACCTGCTCGCCACCGCCGGGGCGTTTCACCTGGTCAACGCGCGGGTGATGGGGCTCGGCCGGTTCTTCTGGGCGTTCACCTCCACCTATCCGGCGGTCGCCTACACCACCCGGCCACGGGAACGCACCGGCGACGCGGCCGGCTTCCGGCGCGACGACACCCTGCCCGCCGTGGCGACGGCCGCCGGGCTGGTGCTCTTCGCCGCCGGCCAGGTCGCCCGAATCCGGCGGCGTCGGCTGATCGAGCGGGGGCGCGGCGACGAGCGCACCTTCACCACCGCCGCCGGCAACGTGCTGTCCTACCGGTACGCCGGCAACCCGCCACCCGACCGGACCACCCCTGCCGGGGAGCGGTCCGGCGGGGCTGGGGAGCGGTCCGGCGGGGCTGGGGAGCGGTCCGGCGGGGCTGGGGAGCGGTCCGGCGGGGCTGGGGAGCGGTCCGGCGGGGCTACCGGCGACGGGCCGCTGGTGGTGCTGGAGAGCGGGATGGCCGCCACCGCCGAGCACTGGGAGCGGATCGCCGGTCCGCTCGGTGACCGGTTCACCACGGTCACCTACCAGCGGGCCGGCTACGGTGCCAGCCGCTACCGGGGCACCGGGGAGTACCGGTTCGAGACCATGGTCGACGACCTGGTCGAGCTGACCCGGCACGTGGCCGGCGACCGCCCGGTGGTCCTGGTCGGCCACTCACTCGGCGGCTACCTGGCCCTGCTCGCCGCCGAACAACTCGGCGGACAGGTACGCGGGGTGGCCCTGGTCGACTCCAGCCACCCCGCCGAACTACGCCGTTCCCTGCGGCAGGCCGAGGGCGGTCGGGCGCTGACCAGCACCCTGGCCATCATGCCCGGTTCCCTGCGGGCCGGATTCGGTTCGCTGCTGCCCCGGGCCCCCTGGATCGACCGGCTGCCCGAGCCTGTCCGCCCGCTCGCCCTGGCCCAGTACCGCGACCCGGAACTCTGGGCCGCCGCCCGGCGGGAGTGGCGGGTGGTGCAGGAACGCTTCGAAGACGAGAGCACCGGGCTGCCCCGGATCGACGTACCACTGGTGGTGGTGACGGCCGGACGGACCGCGCGGACCGACTCCGTCCAGGCCGACCTGCACGACGAGTTCGCCGCCGCGGCACCCCGGGCCGAGCGGCACCTGATCGCCGACGCCGACCACGACGAGATCCTCACCGACGCCGACCGGTCCGCGGAGGTCGTCAAGATCCTCACCGCGTTCGTGGACGACGTCACCGGGCCGGGGCCGGAGGTCCGGCGATGAGCCGCCGGGTCGGCTCCGACCTGCGCCCACTGACCACGGCGATCACCGCCGGCCTGGTCGGCTGGTTCGGGGTGACCGTGCTCAGTCAGCACCCGCAACAGGTCTTCGACCGGTTCCGCCGCTACGACGTGCCCGGGTTGCTCATCGGCAACTGGCGCTTCTTCGCCCCCGAACCGGCACAGCACGACTTCCACGTCCTGCACCGGGTGCTCACCGCCGACGGCACGCAGACCCGCTGGGTGGAGACCACCCAGATCCCGCGCCGGCATTGGCGGCAGGTGGTCTGGTTCCCGGAACGCCGGCAGGACAAGGCGATCTTCGACATCTGCGCCGATCTGATCGTGCACCTGGGCACCCCCGGCGTCGAGATCACCGCCACCGCGCCGTACGAGGTGCTGCGGGACTTCGTCGCGCACGCCGTACGCCGGCAGTACGCCGGGGCCGACGTACCCCGGGGATTCCAGTTCGTGATCGCCCGCAGCGCGGGCTACGACGAATCCCACCAGCCGGACTACCTGCTTGTCTCCCCGTTCGAACCGTTGCCGGAGGGCACCCCGAGATGACTGAGATCGCCGACAGCGGTTACGGACGCCAGTTCGTCGACTTCTACGACCAACTCTTCCCCGGCGGGACGGCTGCGGAGCCGGCCGTCGCCTACCTCGCCGGCCTGCACCCGGGCGGCGGAGCACCCACCCTGGAGCTCGGCGTCGGCACCGGCCGGATCGCCCTGCCGCTGGCCGACCGGGTAGGCGAGATCGTGGGGGTGGACTCGTCGCCGGAGATGCTCGACGCGCTGCGGGCCGCCCTGGCCGACCGGCCCCGCCCGGTCACGCCGGTGCACGGCGACATCCGCGACTGGTCCGACGACCGCCGGTACGGGCTGGTCTACTGCGTCTGCGGCACCCTGTCGATGCTGCTGGACCCGCAGGAGCAGCAACGGGTCGTGCAGGCCGCCGCCGCCCGGCTGGCCCCCGGCGGGATCCTCGTGGTGGAGACCCACAACCCGCAGTTCGCGCTGGCCGTGCTCAACCAGGGCCGGGCCCGGGACTCCTTCTTCGTGCCCTACCCCGGCCAGGACACCGGGCTGCTGTCGTACTCCACCATCGACGTGGCGAACGGGATCTGGCACCTGGCGCACATCTGGATCTCCGGGGGCCGGTCCCGGATCGCCTCGGAGCTGAGCCGGCTCACCACCCCCGACGAGGTCGACGGGTACGCCGAACAGGCCGGACTGGCCCCGCTGGCCCGGCACAGCGACTGGGCCGGCAACGAGTTCACCGGCACGGAACCGATGTACGTCACCGTCTACCGCGCCCCGGGTGACCGGTGAGCACCCCGGCCGCCGGTGAGCGGCACTGGCTGCGCATGATCGCCGGGTACGTCCGGCCACACCGGGGGCCGTTCGTGGCCGCCGCCGTGTTGCTGCTCCTCTCCAGCCTGCTCGGGCTGGCCCAGCCGCTGGCCGCCAAGGCGCTGATCGACGGCCTCACCGCCGGTCAGGGGGTGGGTCGGGCGCTGGTCGTGCTGACCGGGCTGGTGATCATCGCCGCCGTACTGCTCGGGATCGGCAACTACCTGATCCTGCGCACCGCCGAGGCGGTCGCCCTGGACGGGCGGCGCGGCCTGGTCCGGCACCTGCTGCGGCTCACCGTGCCGGCGTTGCAGCGGCAGGCCCCCGGCGACCTGCTGGCCCGGGTCGCCGGGGACACCATGCTGCTGCGGCAGATCGCCAGCCAGTCCCTGATCGACATCTTCACCGGCGGCGTCATGCTGCTCGGCGCGGTACTGCTGATGGCGGTGGTCGATCTGGCCCTGCTCGGGGTGACCGCGGTCGTGGTGGTGCTGCTGGTGGTCATCATGGGGTTGTTGATGCCCCGGATCCGCGCCGCCGCGCTGCGCTCCCAGGAGTCGGTGGGCGACATGGGTGCCGCCCTGGAACGGGCGCTGGGCGCGTTCACCACCATGAAGGCCTCCGGCACCGAGGCCACCGAGGCGGCCCGGATCGACGCGGCGGCGCTGACCGCGTACCGGCAAGGGGTGAGCCTGGCCCGCTGGGGCTCGGTCGCGGGCACCAGCGCCGGCCTGGCCATCCAGGTCGCGTTCCTGGTGGTCCTCGGGGTCGGCGGCGCGCGGGTGGCCAGCGGCGCGATGCCGGTCTCGGCGCTGGTGGCCTTCCTGCTCTACGTGGCCTACCTGAGCCACCCGGTGATGCAGCTCGTCGGGGCCGGCACCTACCTGCAGATCGGGCGGGCGGCGCTGACCCGGATCGCCGAGATCGACGCGTTGCCCACCGAACCGATCGACCTGCCCCCCGCGCCGCCGGTCAGGGCAGCCAGCCCGGCGACCACCGGAACCGGTGCCCCGGCGGGAGCCGGCGGGCCGACCAGCACGTCGACCGGGGCGGGGTCGGCCCGCGGGCCGGCGGAGGTGGTGTTCGAAGAGGTCTGCTTCCGGTACCCGGACCGGGACGAACCGGCCCTGCGCGACCTCACCCTGACCGTGCCGGCGGGCGGGCTGACCGCCCTGGTCGGGCCCTCCGGCTCCGGCAAGACCACGGTGCTCGCCCTGATCGAACGCTTCACCGAGCCGCAGCAGGGCCGGATCCTCGTCGACGGCCGGCCGCTGGCCGACTGGCCGCTGGCCGAGCTGCGCGCCGCCATCGGGTACGTCGAGCAGGACGTCGCGGTGCTCGCCGGGACGCTGCGGGAGAACGTCGCGTACGCCTCCCCCGGCGCCACCGACGAGGAGATCCGGGCGGTGCTGCGGACCACCCGGCTCAGCACCCTGCTGGACCGGCTCGGCGGTGACCTGGACGCCCCGATCCGGCACCGGGGGCTCTCCCTGTCCGGCGGCGAGCGGCAGCGGATCGCGGTGGCCCGCGCGCTGCTGCGCCGTCCCCGGCTGCTGCTGCTCGACGAGGTGACCTCGCAACTGGACGCCGCCAACGAGGCCGCCCTGCGCGAGGTGATCCAGGAGGTCTCCCGCCGGACCACAGTGGTCGTGGTCGCGCACCGGCTCTCCACGGTCCTCGCCGCCGACAAGATCGTCGTGCTGGAGAATGGCACGGCCCGTTCCGTGGGTTCGCATCCGGAGCTGGTCCGCACCGATGCGCTCTACGCCAGTCTGGCTGCGGAACAGGCGTTGGTCTGAGGCGGGAGGGCACACCATGGGAGCGCAGACCGCAGCCGGCGGGTTGGACGCGGTGGTGGTCGGCTCCGGCCCGAACGGGCTGGCCGCCGCACTGGTGCTCGCCTCGGCAGGGCTGAGCGTCCAGGTTCACGAGGCCGCCGACACCACCGGCGGCGGCACCCGGACCGAGGAGCTGACCCTGCCCGGGTTCCGGCACGACGTCTGCTCGGCGGTGCACCCGATGGCCCTCGGCTCGCCCTTCTTCCGCGCCTTCGACCTGGCCGCGCACGGCGTACGGCTGTTGCAGCCGGAGATCCCGTACGCCCATCCGCTCGACGGGGGGCGGGCGGCGCTGGCCTGGCGGGACCTGGACCGCACCGCCGAGGGGCTGGGTCGCGACGGGGCGGCCTGGCGGTCCCTGCTCGGGCCGCTGGTCCGACGCTGGTCGGGAGTGGTCGACACGGCCATGTCCGACCTGCGCCGGGTGCCCCGCGACCCGCTCGCCGCACTGCTGCTCGGGATCCGCACCCTGGAACAGGGCACCCCGGCCGCGGCGGCCCGGTTCCGCACCGAGGAGGCCGCCGCGCTGCTGGCCGGGGTGGCGGCGCACGCGATCGCCCCGCCGCGCCGGCTCGCCCCGGCCGGGGCCGGCCTGCTGCTGGCCACCCTCGGACACGCGGTCGGCTGGCCGGTCCCCTCCGGTGGCAGCCGGGCGATCACCGACGCGATGGTGAACCGACTACGGCAACTCGGCGGCCGGGTGGTCACTGGCGACCGGATCGACGACCTGGCCCAGCTGCCGCCGGCCCGCACGGTCCTGCTCGACGTCTCCCCCGCCGGCCTGCTGCGCATCGCCGGCGACCGGCTACCCGCCGGCTACGTGCGCAGTCTGCGTTCCTTCCGGTACGGCGGGGCCGCCTGCAAGGTCGACTTCGCGCTCTCCGGGCCGGTGCCGTGGGCGGATCCGGGATGCGCCCGCGCCGGCACCCTGCACCTGGTCGGCTCGGCCACCGAGGCCCGGATCGCCGAAACCGCTGTGGTACGCGGCCGGCACCCGCAACGCCCGTACGTGCTCGCGGTGCAGCCCGGCGTGGTCGATCCGACCCGCGCACCCGCCGGCAAGCAGGTGCTCTGGACGTACGCGCACGTGCCGAACGGCTCCCCGCGCGACGTCAGCGACCAGATCGTCGCCCAGGTGGAACGTTTCGCGCCCGGCTTCCGGGACCTGATCCTGGCCACCCACGTGGTGCCGGCGGCACAGGCCGGCGCACACAACCCGAACTACGTCGGCGGGGACATCTCCGGCGGGGCGGTCACCGGGTGGCAGCTGGTGATGCGGCCGGCGGCCCGCTGGGACCCGTACCGGACCCCGCTGCCCGGCGTGTACCTCTGCTCGGCCTCCACCCCACCCGGCCCGGCCGTGCACGGCATGTCCGGGCTGCACGCCGCCGGCCGCGCCCTGCGGCAGCACTTCGGCATCCGCACCGCCCCCCTCGACCTGATCCGCGGCGGACACTGAGCGATCCGGGCGGCGACCGAGTGGGGCGGCATCGATCGGGTTTTCAACCATCATCAGAATCGCTTGCACCCCGTCCGACGGGTAACCGGGCTAAACTGGAGAGTGGCACTCATACACCAGCAAGTCTTCGAACGGTACGTCCACGCCGGTGCGGTCACCCGGAACCCGGACGCGATCGCCGCCCTCTTCACCGAGGACGGCGCATACGAAGCACCGCTGGCTCCCGGCGTCGACCTCCGTCTACGGTTGGGCATAGCCGGTAACCACCTCCCCGCGGCCCCGGGCCGTTGACCGCTTCAGACGCCGGCCGACGGCACCGGCGGTCGGCGTGCCCGGCACAGGAAGCGGTGGGACGGCTCAGCACCGGTCGGTGCCGCGTCGGCATCGAGCACGTGCAGATCGGCTCGGGTGCCTACCGAGCTTGAGCAGCGCCTCCCGTAGGTCAAGGGGCGGTTCGCCAATCAACTCGGCTTCTTCTTCGCGGTCCTTTGCCGTACACCGATCGACGGGCTGAAGGAACTGGTCATGGTCAGACCCGACAGCACGATCCACCAGATCATCCGGCGAGACTGAGGAGAGGGCAGCGATGGGCGTCGAGTTCCGGCTGGTCCTGGCCGGTGATCCCGCCGTCGACGAGGTCGCCGCCCGCACCGCCGCGACCCCGCAGCCGACGTCGAACCCGCGCCTGTCCACCGCCCGGCTGTACGACCAACGCGGGTACGCCGTCACCGTCCGCCCCGGCACCCACGGCTACTACGAAGCCGACACCGACGACGAGGCCCGCTGGGAATGGGAACCCGACACCTACGTCAATGTCACCTTCTCGACGCGCCCGACGACCTGGCCGACAAGGGAATACCGAACATGCTGTCAGCGGTGGCCAGGGACCGCTGCCACCTCCGCCACCTCTTCACCGACGCCGTCGCCTGCCCCTGCACCGTCGGCCCTGGCCGCAACCACCACCGCACCGGTGAGAGGTGGACCCTCCGCGAGCCCACCGCTCCGCGTACGCGTTCGCCCGAGGCCACCGCAGCAAGGCGGGGGTAACGAAGAACGTCGACCAGCGGAACCGAGGCAGCAGCCGCGACAGGGCTGACAGCACCAACCGGTCGACGGGCTCGGGGTCCGGACGTGCGACCTGTCGGCGCAGCACCGCGACCTGATGACACAGCACAAGAATCTGGAGATCCTTGGACCGCTCGCGACGCAGGCCTTGCCCCACGAGCCGCAGGATCTGACACAAGACCAGGTACCCGAAGGACAGGAACATGCCCGCCACCACGCCTCGCGGTCGGCTGGCTGGGCCGCACAGAACCACACCCCAGAGGGCAGAACCGGGTTTCCGAGCGGTACGGGCGGGCACCTCCGACGCGGCGTGGCGGGAGGTCAGAGTGTGCTGCGGTACGGCGGCATGAACCGCAGCCGGGGCATCTGGTCGGCGAGCACTCCCCCGTCGACGACGAGATGGGTGCCGGTGATGTAGCGGCCGGCGTCGGAGGCCAGCAGCAGGAGCGCGCCCACGCAGTCGGCCGGTGTGCCATAGCCACCGCGCAACGGGATCCGCTCCTGCCAGGCGGCCTCGAACGCCTGCCGGTCCAGGGGGAAGTCGCCGTCGATCGGCGTGGCGATCATGCCGGGAGCGATCGTGTTGGCGGTGATGCCGTGCGGGCCCAACTCGGCGGCGAGCGATCGGGTGAGCAGCTCGACGGCGCCCTTCGAGGCGTTGTAGTGAGCCAGCCCAGCCTCGGCCACCAGCCCGTTCTTCGAGGAGATGTTGACGATGCGGCCGGCCACCGCGTCGGCGATCATGTGCTCGGCGACGCGCTGCGCGAGGAAGAAGACGGCATCCACGTTCACCCGCATCACCTCGCGCCACGCGGCGACGGTGATCTCGTTGAAGTGCTCCAACCGGGCCACGCCGGCGTTGTTCACGAGGATGTGCACCGGGCCGCGGTCACGGCGTAGCCCGTCGACCCAGGCGGCGATCGCCGCGGTGTCGGACAGGTCGAACGGGTACGGGTGGCAGGGTCGGCCGTGCTCGGTCACCGCGGCCACTACCGGGCCGAGGTCGACACCGGGCCGGTCCACCACCACGAGCTCGGCACCGGCCGAGGCGAGGCCGACCGCGAACGCGGCGCCGAGCCCTCGCGCGGCGCCGGTCACCACGGCGAGCCGGCCGGACAGGTCGAAGGAGGGCGTGACGCGGGTCATGCCAACCCCAGCAGGTCGAGTGACGGGCGGTGGATCAGCTGCTCGACCTGCTCGGTGTCGAGCGGGTCGAGGCCGGGGATGCCGGGCACTCGGCCCACCGCCCGCAGCCCCTCGATCGAGGCGTCGACCGTGGTGAAGGGGTAGTCGCTGCCGAACATCAGCTTGTGCCACACGCCGTAGTCCTGGACGAGCCGCAGGCTGTGCCAGAGCTGGAAGGGACGGTAGTGCAGCGCGGAGACGTCGGCGTAGACGTGCGGGTGCTTCCGGATGACCGCGATGCACTCCCCCTCGTACGGGTGGCCCAGATGGGCCAGCACCATGCGCAGCTCGGGGTGGCGGATGGCGACCTCGTCGAGGTGCACCGGCAGGGCATAGCGCAGCGGCGCGGCGGAGACGAAGGTGGTGCCGGTGTGCACCAGCAGCGGCAGGCCGTGCCGCTCGGCGTAGGCGTACAGGTCGTCGTGGGCGGGGTCGGCGGGGTCGAAGCCGGCGTACATCGGCATCAGCTTGATGCCGCGCAGCCCGAGGTCGCGGTGCCCGTGCTCCAGCTCGTCGCGCCACTCGGGCTGGGTGGGGTCCAGGGCGAGGTACCCGATGAGCCGGTCCGGCCGGGCGGCCACGTACGCGGCCACCGCGGCGTCGTCCACCCACAGCCCGGACCGGCGGGCCTTCCCTCCGACGACGATCGTGCGGGTGTCCGCCGGTGCGGTGGCCGCGTACTCCGACCACCGCACCGTCAGGTCGACCTCACCGCCGTGCGCCCGCGAGGCCTCGGCGGCGAACGGGTCACCGACGTGGTCCGGGCAGTCGAACAGGTGCGAGTGCACGTCGACGATCATCTGCGGTCCCGCTTCTCCCAGCCCTCGGCGAACATGTTCCAGAAGCCGTGGCTCGGCGGGTGCTCGGCGAACACCTCGTCCACGAGTTCGACCCCGAGGCCGGGGCCGGTGGGCAGGTCGATGTGCCCGTCGACCACCGGCAGGGCGCCCCGCACCGCGTCGAAGACGTAGTCCTCCAGCAGCCCGTCGAAGGTCTCAAGAATCTTGAAGTTGGGCATTCCGAGGACGGCGTGCACGGAAACCGTGGTGCACAGCGGCGAGTTGGAGTTGTGCGGGGCGACCACCATGGCGTGCTCGTCGGCGATGGCGGCGATCTTGCGCACCTCGGTGAACCCGCCGGCCATGGAGAGGTCGGGCTGGATGATGTCGACGGCGTCGGTGGCGAACAGCCGGGCGTACTCGTAGCGGTTGTGGAAGTGCTCGCCGCCGGAGATCGGCATCGTAGCCCGGGCGCGCAGCTCGGCGTAGCGCTCGATGTGGGTCCACGGCAGCGGCTCCTCGAACCAGCCGAGGTCGAACGGCTCCAGCTCCCGCACGAGCCGGGCGGCGGTGTGCATGGCGAAGCGGGCGTGCCCCTCGACGAACAGCTCGGTCTCGGGGCCGACGGCGGCGCGGACGGCGGCGACGATGTCGACCGAGCGGCGCAGCTCGGCGCGGGACAGCTCACCGAGGCCGGCGCCGAACGGGTCGAACTTCAGCGCGGTGTACCCCTTGGCGACGGTGGCCCGCGCCCGTTCGGCGAACGCGGCCGGCTCCCGGTCGCCGGTGTACCAGCCGTTGGCGTAGACCCGTACCCGGTCACGGCAGGCGCCGCCGGTCAGCCGGTACGCGGGCACGCCGAGGGCCTTGCCCATGATGTCGTAGAGGGCCTGGTCGACGCCGGAGACGACGATCCCGCCGACGTCGCCGCCGCGCAGGAAGTCGCCCTGGTACATGCGCAGCCAGATCTCCTCGACGTCGAACGGGTCGGCGCCGATCAGGTGCCGCCCGGCCATCGCCTCGGCGAGCTGGCAGGTCTCCCGCGTCCGGTAGGGGTGGGTGATTTCACCGACGCCGGTCAGCCCGGCGTCGGTGTGCACCCGCACGTAGGAGAAGTCGCGCCAGGCGGTGCCGAGGGTGAGGGTCTCCACCCGGCTGATCCGCCCCGCCGGCCCGACCGGCCGGGTCTTGTCGACGGTGAGCATCAGCACCCTTCCCCTCCGGCGGCCGCGCCGCCCATGGTGGCGGTGCCGGCCAGCTCGGTCACCCCGCCGGAGGCGAGGGTGTCGCGGACGGCCGCCCGGGTGGCCTCGACCAGGTGGTCGATGTCGGCGTCGGTGTGGGCGTACGAGATGTGGTTGCGCTTGAGGTTCAGCGGCAGCTCGAAGATGCCGTGCTCGGGCATCCGCCGACGGTAGCCGATGAACATGGCGGCATCGTTGCGCAGCAGGTCGTCGTAGCTACTCGGTGCCGGGCCGGGCATGAAGTAGGTCACGAACACCGAGCCGTGGCCGGTGACCACGGCGGGGACGCCGAGGCCGGCGAGGACCTCGGCGATGCCGGCGCGGGCCCGCTCGCCGAGGCGGTAGACGTGCTCGTGCACGGGTTCGGCGCGCAGCTTGCCGAGGGTGGCGAGGGCGGCGGCGACCACGGCCGGATGGCCGTTGTAGGTGCCGGCGAAGAACGCGGGTGCGCCGGGGCGGGTGCTGAACAGGTCCATCAGGTCGGCGCGACCGCCCAGGGCGCCGATCGGGTAGCCGTTGGCGATGGCCTTGCCGAGGGTGGTCAGGTCGGGGGTGACGCCGCTGATCTTCTGCCAGCCGCCGAGGTCGTGCCGGAAGCCGGTGATCACCTCGTCGAAGACGAGGACGCTGCCGGCCCGGGTGCACTCGTCGCGCAGGGCCTGGAGGAATTCCTGTTCGGGCAGGAGGCAGCCGACATTGTGTGGCACCGGCTCGACGATGACGGCGGCGATGTCGGCGCCGTGGGCGGCGAAGGCGGCCCGGACGGCGGCCACGTCGTTGAAGCGCAGCACGAGGGTGGCGTCGAGGACCTCGGGCAGGATGCCGGTAGAGATCGGGTCGACCTGGCCGACCCGGTCGGGGGCGGAGATGACGTTGAGGCTGACCGAGTCGTGCCAGCCGTGGTAGCAGCCCTGGAACTTGACCACCAGGCGCCGGCCGGTGGCGGCGCGGGCGACCCGCAGGGCATGGAAGGTTGCCTCGCTGCCGGTGCTGGTCAGGAGCACCTTCTCGATGCTCGGGATCAGTTCGGCGAGGGTCTCGGCGAGCTCGATCTCGCCGTGGGTGACGGCCACCCCGCACAGGTCGAGCCGCTTGCCGGCCTCGGTGACGGCGGCGTTGACGTCGGGGTCGTTGTGGCCGAGCAGGGGCGGGCCGAAGGCCGCGTGGTAGTCGGTGTACTGGCGTCCGTCGGTGTCCCAGAAGTGGGCGCCGGAGGCGCTGGCGATCACCAGCTCGGTGAGGCCCGGGATGCTGCGCTGCCCGCTGTTGACGCCGCCGGGGATGACCCGGCGTGCCCGCTCGGCGAGGGTGGCGCCGGACGGGGCCGATCGTGAGTTCACACCTTCTCCTCATCGCTGCGGCGCGGCGACCCAGCCCGGTCGCGGCACCGCGGTTTGTCCGCCGCGGGAGGAAACCACTCAAGTTTCCAAACACTGTTCGGTCCTGCCAAACGATGTTCGGTATATTAGTCAGGCCAAATCGCGGAGGTCAACAGCCAGGGCAACCTTTCTTCGAACAGATTTGTTACATTGTTCGGCCTTGGCGAACAGTGCTGGTTTCCCTGACCGAAAGAAGGACCATGACCACCACCGAAGACGGGGACAGCTCCCGCTACCTGGTGCGCAGCGTCAGCCGCGCCGCCGAGGTGCTGGAGGTACTGTCCGCTGCCACCCCCGGCGGAGGGCTGAGCGTCACCGACGTCGCTCGCGCCTGTGGCCTGTCCAAGAGCGCCGCGTTCGCCACCTTGCACACGCTGTGCCACCACGGCCTGGCCGCCGACGACGGCGAGGGGATGAACCGTCGCTACCGGCTCGGCATGGCCCTGGCCCGACTCGGCGGCCGCGCCCAGGAACAGCTGTCGCTGCGTGACATCGCCCGCCCGGTGCTGGCCGCGCTGACCCGCGACACCGGCCTCAGCTCCCGGTTGGCCGTCCCCGAGGGGTCCCACGCGGTCGTCATCGACCAGGTCGGCAATGGCGAGCGCATCCAGATCGAGCTGCGGATGGGCACCCGCGAACTGCCGCACTGCACCGGGCTGGGCAAGGCCCTGCTGGCCGAGATGACCCGGCCGCAGGTTGCCGAGCTGATCGGCCGCATCGGCCTGCCCCGGCGCACCGACCACACCATCACCGACCTGGACTCGCTCCTGGCCCACCTCGACGACGTCCGCAAGGACGGGTACGCCCTCGACGACGAGGAGGACGCCGACGGGGTGTTCTGCATCGGCAGCGCCCTGCGCGACCACACCGGCCTGTGTTGCGGCGCCATCAGCGTGACCGGGCTGAAGCTCGGTCTACCCAGCTGGCGCTACCAGGAGCTGGGCCGACAGGTACGACAGGCCGCCGAGGCCATCTCCGTCCGGCTCGGCCAGGTCCCGGCGGAACAGACCGCTTGACAGCCGGTTCACCTGCTGTTTAACGTTCCCGCCAACGTCACGGCCCTGGCCGTGACGGGTCGCGACCCCTGGTCGCGGCCGTCTCGGGCGAACAGCTGACTCCCGTCGCGCCGCAGCCCCGGCGCCGGGCGTTCCGGTCAGCAGCTCCGCCGCCTGCGCGCCTCGCGCGTTTGCCCGACCTTCCCCCGCCCTGCGGCTCCCCCGTGGTGCCCGCAGGCCCCCAGCACCGCCGTACGGCGTCCCGCCGGCCGGCCGGACCGCGAAGGTTGAGGCTCTCCATGGGTCTACTTGGCACGTCCGCACCCACCCCCCACGGCCAGGTTCAGCGCGTCGACACCGTCGCCGAGCTGGCCGCCCTCACTCCCGCCACGCTGGCCGCCCGCACGCTGGTGCGCGTCGCCGGCTACCACACCCCCGGCGACGGCGGCGGCGGCATACTGCGCTGGGACCCCACCAGCACCGCCGCCGGCAACGGCGGCACCGTGCACGACCCGTACCCGAACGGCAGCGCCCGGCGTGGCCGATGGCTGGCCGTGCACGACGGGCTCGGCGACTTCCGGCGCTTCGGCATCTTCGGCCGGGAGACCCCCGCCGACGCCGCGCTGGACGCCATGGTCACGGACCCGGCGATCCACCGGGTCGAGGCCCACACCGGCCTGCGCTTCGTCAAGCGGCACACATTCGGCCGCAGCGACATCGAGCTGGACTTCGGCGGGCACACCGTGCACACCGACGGCATCGAGCGCAACACCCACGACAACCCGTTCGGCGCGGTGCTCTACTTCCGCGGCACGGTGACCGACACGGTGATCACCCACACCCTCACCGAGACCGTCCCCGAGCTGACCGACGTGTTCCAGGTCCCGGACTCGGCGCGGTTCACCGTCGGCCAGTGGTGGACCGCCACCAGCAACGCCCTCAGCGGCGCCGACGAGCGCGAACTACAGAAGATGGTCCAGGTCACCCAGATCGTCGACGGCACCCACATCCGCGTGGGCTACCTCAACGGCTGGACGCTGGAGCCGGGCCGCACGATCACCTGGCGCCGGGTCGAGCCGGTCCGGCAGGCGCACGTACGCAACATGGTCTTCCTCGGCCACGTCGCCTTCACCGGCGAGTACCCCGGATCCGGGCCCGACGACCGCGAGTACAGCGGCTCCCACCCCGTCGCCTACGAGTACGCCGTGCGCTGCGACGTGTCCGGCATCGACGCCATCGGCACCTGGTGGCCGGTTATCATGCGCCGCTGGTGCACCCACTTCACCACCGCCAACTGCACCCTGAAGAACCCGCCGACCGTCATGTACGGCGGCGCCGGCTACCTGACCCAGCAGATCTACTGCCTGTACGGGCACGTCGTGGACTGCCGCAGCGCCAACGCCCGGCACCTCAACGACCTCACCGCGTCGGCGTACTGCACCGTGGAGAACTGCCACGGCGATGGCGACGACGCTGGCGGCAACCCGTTCACCACCCACGGACAGTACGAGCACGACCTGGTCTTCACCGGCAACTCCGGCCTGATGGACATCGCCAACAGCGGTGGCCAGTGGGGCATCAGCGCGAAGCGGATCACCGTCCGCCGGCACCTCTGCTCCTGGTTCGTCGCCGGCACCAAGATCACCGACCTGACCCTGGAGGACGTGCGGGTCATCCCGCGCTCGACCTTCGATCCGGCCGGCACACTCCAGGTCAACGCCGACGGCGCGCAGCTGCGCGGCTGCTCGGCGCGGACGCTGAGCATCGCCCAGCGCTCGGCCCGCTCGGCCCGGCCCACGATCATCGCCGACTGCGACTTCGACCAGCCCGCCGGCACGGTGATCGTGCAGACCCCGGTGAGCAACCCGGTGCACTTCGTCCGCACCACCTTCCGCGGCCTCGATGGCGCGATCCTGCGCGGCCCGGGTCCGGTGCATTTCACCGACTGCACGCTGACCGGGACGCCCGGCGCGGCGCCACTGCTGGTCGGCGCGGCCGAGGTGGTGGTACACGGCGGCACGCTGACCGACACCGGCATCGAGCTGTCCGCCGTGCGCGACCAGCGCCTCGTGGTCGACGGCGGCGCGGTGGTCACCGGCACCAACGCACGGCGGGCCCTGCTGACCCGGGCCGCCGGCACCGGGGCCGTCCGGATCGAGCTGGTCGACTACCGCAGCACCGCGGCCGACCCGCAGACCGCGCACGTGCGTATCGACGCCGGCGTCAACCGCTACCGCGCAGTCGGCGCCGGCTTCTCCGGCGGCCGGCTGACGCTCGCCGACGCGGCCTTCGGCGCCGCCTCCACCCTGCTGCACACCGGGTGCGTCGAGGAGGGGGTCGCCCGCGAGCTGCCCGCCGAGTCCCCCCGCGTCGTCACCGGCGACAACCTCGCCCTCTGATCGCCCCCCGGAAGAGGAGACACCCATGAACCGCTCCGACCCGACCTCCCGCCGCACCCTGCTGCGCACCTCCGGGCTCGGCGGGCTCGCCCTCGCCGGCACCGCCCTCGCCCTCTCCCCCGCCACCGCCACCGCCACCGCCGCCGCCAAGCCGGACGGCCCGCCGACCCCACTGGCCCCCGGCCTCAACGGGGTGCTGCACGTGGGCACCGTCGCCGCGCTGCTCGCCGTCAGGCCCCAGACCCTGCGCGCCGGGCAGGTCGTGCACGTCGACGGCTACCACGCCGCCGGCGACGGCGCCGCCCGCATGTTCCGTTGGAACGCCGCCAGCACCGCCGCCGGCAACGGCGGCACCGTCCTCGCCCCCGCCAACGACCGGCCCGGCCGCTGGCTCCAGCTGCACGACGGCGCCGTCGAGTTCCGGCACTTCGGCATCTTCGACGCCAAGACCCCCGCCGACGCCGCCCTCGAGGCGATGGTCAACGACCCCACCGTGCACCGCATCGAGGCCCACTCCGACCTGCACTTCGTCAAGCGGCACCGGTTCACCCGCAGTGACCTCGTGCTCGACTTCGGCGGGCACACCATGTCCACCGACGGCATCGAGGACGCCGGCCGCGACGACCCGTTCGCCGCGGTGCTGTTCTTCCGCGGAAAGGTCACCGACCAGGTACGCACCCACACCCTGACCGAGGTCGTCCGGGAGGGCTGGGACACGTTCCAGGTCGCCGACTCCTCGGCGCTCACCGTCGGCCAGTGGTACGCCGTCGAGGTCAACCGGCTCGCCGGCAGCTGGGAGCGGGAGCTGCAGAAACTCGTCCAGGTCACCCAGATCGTCGACGGCACCCACATCCGGGTCAACTACAAGAACGGCTGGGAGCTGGCCGCCGGCCGCACCCTCACCTGGACCCGCATCGAGCCGGTCAGCCGGGTGCACGTACGCAACCTCGTGTTCACCGGCAACGGCGCCGACCAGTACACCGGCTCCCACCCCGTGGCCTACGAGTACGCGGTGCACTGCGACGTCGCCGACATCGACGCCACCGGCAGCTTCTGGCCGGTGATCATGCGGCGCTGGTGCACGCACTTCCACACCGCCCGATGCAGCCTGAAGAACCCGACCTCGGTCACCTGGGGCGGCGCCGGCTACCTCACCCAGCAGATCTACTGCCTGTACGGGCACGTCGAGGACTGCCGCACCTCCAACGCCCGGCACCTCAACGACTGGACCGCCTCGGCGTACGGGTACGTCACCAACTGCCACGGCGACGGCGACGACCAAGGCCCCTTCGTCACCCACGGCCAGTACGAGCACGACCTCGTCTACACCGGCAACTCCGGGCTCATGACCTTCGCCAACTCCGGGGCGGCCTGGGGCTCGGCGGCAAAGCGGATCACCGTGCGCAAGCACGTCTGTTCCTGGTTCGTGGCCCGCGTGAAGATCACCGACCTGACCCTGGAGGACGTCCAGGTCATCCGCAAGGCCGGCCTGGCCGGCTCCGGGATGTTGTGGGTCAACGCCGACGGCGTGCAGCTGCGCGGCTGCTCCGCCGACGACACGCTGATCATCTCGCAGCAGTCCACCCGGTCGCAGCGGCCGAACGTCATCGAGGGCTGTTCCTTCACCCTCGCCACCGCCGGCACGGACGTGGTGCAGGCCAACGTCACCACGCCGGTGCACCTGGTCCGCACCACCGTCCGCGGGGTCGACGGGCACACCTTCAGCGGCAGCGGGCAGCTGCACCTGACCGACGTGACCCTCGTCGGCGCCCCCGACGCCGCGCCGGTCACCGTCAAATCCGCCGACCTGCGCGTCTGCGGAGGCACCTTCACCAACGCCGGCGTCCGCCTTGCCGGCACCGCCGACCAGCGGATCAGCGTCGGCGGCGGGGCCGTGCTCAGCGGAACCAACACGGCCAAGGCGCTGCTGTCCCGCGCCGCGGCCACCGGCGTCGTCCGGTGGGAGCTGGGCGGCTACCTCAGCACCACCTCCGACGCCGGCACCGCGCACATCACCGTCGACGCCGGCACCAATCGGTACTCCGCCGTCGGCACCCAGTTCACCGGCGGGAAGCTGCGACTGGCCGACGCCGGCTTCGGTGACGGCTCGTACCTGCACCACACCGGGTGCGTCGAGGAGGGCGTCTCCCGTGAGCTACCCGCCGCCGGCCCGCGCATCCGCGACGCCGGGAACCTGACGGTCTGACCACACCGCAGCAGCGAGAGAAGGCGAGGAGCCAGGTGGAACAGCAGGACCGGCCGGTGCGGGTCGCGCTGGCGGGCGTGGGCAACCGGGGCCAGACGTACGCCCGGTGGGTGGCCGCCAACCCCGCGCGGGCGCGCATCGTCGCGGTCGCCGACCCGCGTCCGCACCAGCGGAGCCTGGTCACCGCCGCCCACCCCGGCGCGGCGGAGTTCAGCGACTGGCGAAACCTGCTGGCGGCGGACGTACCGGCCGACGCGGTCATCGTCGCCACCCAGGACCGGATGCACGTCGAGCCGGCCGTCGCGTTCGCCAACGCCGGCCAGCACCTGTTGGTGGAGAAGCCGCTCGCGCCGACGGCCGACCAGTGCCGCGAGATCGTCGACGCGGTGCGCGCCACCGGCGTGCTGTTCGCCGTCTGCCACGTCCTGCGGTACACCCCCTACACCGACCTGGTGAAGCGGGTGGTGGACAGCGGGGTGCTGGGCGAGATCGTCAGCGCCCAGCACCTCGAACCGGTCGGCTGGTGGCACTACGCCCACTCCTACGTGCGCGGCCCCTGGCGGCGAGAGGACCTCGCCACCCCGATGCTGCTCGCCAAGTCCAGCCACGACCTGGATTGGCTCGGCTACGTCACCGGCCGGCGTATCGAGCGGGTCGCCAGCTTCGGCGGGCTCCACCACTTCCGGCCCGACCAGGCGCCGGCCGGCGCCGCCGCGCGGTGCCTGGACTGCACGGCCGAGCCGGGCTGCCCGTACTCGGCACCGAAGTTGTACCTGCCGGTGCTGCGCGAGCGCGGGTCGATCTGGCCGGTCAGCGTGGTCACCGACGGCACCGACGAGGCCGCGCTGATCGAGGCGCTGCGCACCGGCCCGTACGGCCGGTGCGTGTACTCCGGCGACAACGATGTCGTCGACCACCAGGTCGTGGCGATGGAGCTGACCGGCGGCGTCACCGCCAGCTTCACCATGGCCGCCTTCACCGAGCAGACCCACCGGCAGACCCAGCTGTTCGGCACCCACGGTTCCCTCTCCGGCGACGGCGAACGGGTCCGGGTGCACGACTTCCGCACCGACCGGATCGAGATCCTCGACGCCGCCACGGTCGGCGGGTCCACCGCCGCCGACGACCACGGCGGCGGCGACACGGGACTGATGGACGCCTTCGTCCGCGCCGTCGCCACCGGCGACAGCCACCACATCCGGTCCGGGCTGGACGAGACCCTCGCCAGCCACCTCGCGGTCTTCGCCGCCGAGACGGCCCGGCACACCGGCACGGTCGTGACCGTGCCCGCGCAGTGAACCACTGAGAGAGGAACGCACAGATGAGACTTCGAAGGTTCGCACCGGTCGCGGCCGCCGCGCTGGTGGCCGGTCTGCTCAGCGCCTGCGGCGGCTCCGACGCCGGCGGCGACAAGGAGAGCGTCACCATGTGGATCTACCCGGTGATCCCCGACGAGGCCACCCACCGCGGCTTCTGGGACAAGCAGGTCGCCGCGTTCAAGGCCGACCACCCCGACATCGACGTCAAGGTGGAGATCTTCCCGTGGGCCAAGCGCGAGGAGTCGCTGACCGCGGCGATCGCCGGCGGCAAGGGCCCGGACGTGGTCTACCTGATCCCCGACCAGCTGGGCAAGTTCCACAAGATGATCGAGCCGGTGGACGAGTACCTGCCCGCCGACGCGAAGGCCGACTACCGGGAGAACGTCCGGGCCGCCGTCACCCTCGACGGCAAGATGCTCGGCGCACCGCTGCTGACCAGCAGCAACCCGCTGATGTGCAACGCGAAGGTGTTCACCGCCGCCGGGATCACCGAGTACCCGAAGACCTGGGCCGACCTGCTGGCCCTCGCGCCGAAGCTGAAGGCCAAGGGCTTCGACGCCACCAACTACTACGCCGACCCGAACGCCACGCTCAACCAGTCCTTCTACCCGCTGCTCTGGCAGGCCGGCGGCGACGTGTTCAACGCCGACGGCACGTCCGTGGCGTTCAACGGCCCCGAGGGCGTCAAGGCACTGACCTTCCTCAAACAGCTCGTCGACGGCGGCTACGTCGAGAAGGACCTGATCACCAGCATCCCGGCCTTCGAGCAGACCAACGTGGCCAAGAACAAGGTCGCCTGCACCTGGCAGCACGTCCCGGCCGACGTCGAGAAGCTCTGGGGCACGGAGAACATCAAGATCTTCCCGCCGCTGAGCGACGCCAAGAGCGTCGGCTACGGCACCGTGGGCAGCCTGTCCATCCTCAAGGGCAGCAAGGCCAAGAAGGCCGCCGGCCAGTGGGTCACCTTCGTCACCGCGCCGTCGGTCGCCTCCGCGTACGACGTCGCCGGCGGCTACTTCTCGGCCAAGACGTCCGCCGGGGCCCTGTACCCGCAGGACCCGGTGAACACCGAGATGGAGAAGACCCTGGACAGCACCACCGTCGGCCCGCTCAACGAGAAGAGCCGCGAGGTGATGGGCGTCCTCGCCCCCGAGATCCAGGCCGCGCTGATCGGTAAGAAGACCCCCGAGCAGGCGCTCGCCGACGCGGCCAAGGCCGCCGACGCGCTGCTCTGAACCCCGCCGGCCCACCGCCGCGGTGCGGCGGCGGGCCGGACGCCACCGCATCGGCCGCAGCGGCCGATGTCGAACCTGCGAAGAGGATGGCGAGATGGCCGTACCTGCTCAGCTGCCAGCCCGGCGGGCCCGGCGGGTGATCGCCCGGCGCGAGGCACGATGGGGTCTGCTCTTCGTCCTCCCCGCGTTCCTGCTGTTCCTGGCGTTCCGCTTCGGCCCGGCGATCGCCGGGCTGGTGCTCGGCTTCATGGACTACACGATCGGCGGCGACGCCGAGTGGACCGGGCTGGAGAACGCCCGGCGGCTGGCCGACGACCCGGTCTTCTGGCAGGCGCTGCGGGTCACCGTCGGCTACACCGTGCTGTACGTGCCGCTGACCGTCGCCGCGTCGGTCGGGCTGGCACTGCTGGTCCGGCGCGGCTTCCGCGGCGTCGGCTTCTTCCGGTCGGTGTTCTTCCTCCCGGTCGTCACCAGCCTGGTGCTGGTCGCCACCATCTTCTCCTGGGTGTTCTCCTCCGGCGGCCCGTGGTCGCGGATCCTCGGCTGGGTCGGCCTGCCCGACGACTCCTGGCTGGCCTCCAGCACGCTGGTCCTGCCGGCACTCGCCCTGATCGGCGTGTGGTCGCACTTCGGGTACGGCATGCTGATCGTCCTGGCCCGCCTCCAGGACCTGCCCAGAGAGCAGGAGGAGGCCGCCCTCACCGACGGCGCGGGCGCGTGGCAGCGGTTCCGCTTCATCGTGCTGCCCCAGCTCAAGCCGGTGCTGTTCTTCCTGCTGGTGATCGAGACAACCGCCTCGTTCCAGGTCTTCGACCTGGTGTACGCGATGACCGGCGGCGGCCCCGCCCGCGCCAGCTACACCCTCGTCATGGCCCTGTACGACCAGGGCTTCAAGTACTTCGACCTCGGCTACGCCAGCGCGATCGGGGTGGCCCTGTTCGTGATGACGCTGGTCGTCGCGCTGATCCAACGGCTGGCCCTCGGGAGGGACAAGTGACCGCCACGACCACCGCCCCCGCGCCCACCCCGGCACCCCCGCCGCGGCGCCGGCGACGCTCGTACCGGGCGTTGCAGCCCGGGCCCGGCGGCACCGTGCTGCGGTACGTGCTGCTGGCCGTGGCCAGCGTGGCCACCCTCTTCCCGTTCTACGCGATGGTGGTGCTGAGCCTGAAGCCCGCCGCCGCCGTCGAGTTCCCCGGCAGCCTCCTGCCCTGGCCGATCGAGTTCGACGCGTACGCGACGGTGCTCGACTCGCGGAACATTCTGCGCTGGCTGCTCAACACCACCATCTACTCGGTGGTCAGCGTCGTCGCGGTGCTGCTGCTCTCCGCGTTGGCCGGGTACGCGTTCGCGAAGAAGCGCTTCCCCGGCCGGGAGACCATGTTCTGGTCGTTCCTGGCGATGGTGATGGTGCCGTACCACGTCACCCTCATCCCCACTTTCGTCCTGATCGCGAGAGTCGGCGGGGTCGACACGTACTGGGGGCTGATCCTGCCGACCCTGGCCAACGCGCAGGCGGTGTTCCTGATGCGACAGTTCATCCAGGGCCTGCCCGACGAACTCTTCGAGGCCGCGACGATCGACGGCGCCTCCGAGTGGCGGATGTTCGTGCGGATCGTGCTGCCGCTGTGCAAGCCGATCCTGGCCACCCTCGGCGTGTTCGTCTTCCTGTGGCACTGGAACGACCTGCTCTGGCCACTGATCATCGGGCAGAGCGGGGACATGCGCACCCTCACCGTCGGCATCGCCTCCCTCCAGCAGGAGCAGGTGCCGCTCAACGTCATGCTCGCCGGCTCGGTCGTCGCGTTCGTGCCGATCTTCGCCGCCTACCTCGTCGGCCAGCGGTACTTCACCGAGGGCGTCACCATGTCCGGAATCAAGGGGTGAGTGCAGTGTTCAACAGTGAGTCCGCACTGGAGGACCGGCTCGCCCGGCCCTCGGCGGCGCTCGTCGCCGACCTGGCCGGCGGCTCCGGTGACCTGGTGGTCCTCGGCGCCGGAGGCAAGATGGGCCCGTCGCTGTGCCGGCTGGCCCGCCGAGGGCTCGACGCCGCCGGCCGCTCCGGCGACCGGGTGTACGCTGTGTCGCGCTGGTCGGACCGGACGGCCGCCGACGCGCTGGCCACCGACGGAGTGGAGCCGGTGGCGTTCGACCTGCTGGGCGACGGCGACCTGGCCGGACTGCCCGACGCCAGCGACGTGATCTTCATGGTGGGCGCGAAGTTCGGCACCGCCACCGCCCCGTACCTGGCCTGGATGGTCAACGCGGTGCTGCCCGCAGCGGTGGCCCGGCGCTACCCTGCCGCCCGGATCGCCGCGTTCTCCACCGGCAACGTCTACCCGATGGCGCCGGTGGCCTCCGGAGGCTGCGTGGAGACCGACCCGACCGGCCCGGTCGGCGACTACGCGATGAGCTGCCTCGGCCGCGAGCAGGTGTTCGCGCACGCCGCCAGCCGGGGCACCCCGGTCGCGGTGCTCCGGCTCAACTACGCCGTCGACCTGCGCTACGGCGTGCTCGCCGACATCGGCCAGGCGGTGCTCGCCGGCGAGCCGGTCGACGTCACCACCGGCCACGTCAACGTGGTCTGGCAGGGGTACGCCAACGAGGTGGCGCTGCGGTCGCTGGGACACGCCTCCGCCGACGTGTTCACCCTCAACCTGACCGGCCCGGAGACCGCCCCGGTGCGCCGGATCGCCGCCCGCACGGGCGAACGTCTCGGCCGGCCGGTCAGCTACGCCGGCACGGAGGCGCCGACCGCGCTGCTCAACGACGCCACCCGCTGCCACGCGCTGTTCGGCTACCCGGACGTCCCGCTGGGCACCCTGATCGACTGGCAGGCCGACTGGCTGGCCGCCGGGTTGCCCACCTCGGGCAGGCCCACCAAGTTCTCCGTCCGCGACGGGAGGTTCTGACCGTGTCCCTGGACCTGCTGCGCGAGGGGACAGTCATCCCCGCACACCCGCTCGCGCTGACCGCCGACCGCCGCCTCGACGAACGGCGGCAGCGGGCGCTGACCCGCTACTACCTGGCCGCCGGGGCCGGTGGGCTCGCCGTCGGCGTACACACCACCCAGTTCACGATCCGGGAGGCAGGCCTACTGCGACCGGTGCTCACCCTGGCCGCCGAGACCGTCGACGCCGAGGCCGGACGGCCGGTGGTGAAGGTCACCGGGGCGTGCGGCGACACCGCCCAGGCGGTCGCCGAGGCGGAACTCGCCGCCGAGCTGGGCTACCACGCCGTCCTACTCTCCCCCGTCGTGCCGGGCGCCGACGAGGCGTACCTGCTCCGGCGGGCACGGACGGTCGGCGAGGTGCTGCCGGTCATCGGCTTCTACCTGCAGCCGGCCATCGGCGGCCCGCGCCTGTCGACGGCGTTCTGGCGGGCGTTCGCCGACCTCCCGTCGGTGGTGGCGGTGAAGCTGGCCCCGTTCGACCGGTACCGCACCCTGGAGGCGGTGCACGGGATCGCCACCGCCGACCGGGGCCGGGACGTGGCGCTGTACACCGGCAACGACGACCACATCGTCGGCGACCTGCTCGGCGAGTTCGCCGGCCGCCGGTTCGTCGGCGGGCTGCTCGGCCAGTGGGCGGTGTGGACCCGCGCCGCGGTCGCCCTGTTCGCGCAGGCACGGGCGGCGCGGGCCGGCGACGGGGCGGCGCTGGCGGAGTTGACTGGCCGGTCCGCGGCGGTAACCGACGCGAACGCGGCGGTGTTCGACGCCGTGAACGGGTTCCACGGCTGCATCGCCGGGGTGCACGAGGTGCTGCGCCGGCAAGGGCTGCTCGACGGGGTGTGGTGCCTCGACCCGGCCGAAGGGCTGTCCCCCGGCCAGGCGGAGGAGCTGACCCGGGTGATCACGGCCTACCCGTGGCTCACCGACGACGACTTCGTCGCGGAGCACCGCGATGACTGGCTCCGCTGAGCCGCCGCCCGGGGCCGGTGCGGGCGGCGTGCCCCGGCCCCCGGCCGGGCCGCCCGTGACCACGCTCTCCGGCGGGCACCGTCCGGTCACCGTGGTCTCCGTGTCCGCCCCGCTGCGGGCCGAGTTCTTCCCCGACCGGGTCGGCGACCGGCTGACCGCGGCCACCGACGCCACGCTGATCGACGACCATGCGGCGCTTACCCGGGCCGACCTGGCGCCGCTGCTGGCCCGGGCCGAGGTGCTGGTGACCTCCTGGGGCGTCCCACGGCTCGACGCGGCCCTGCTGGACCGGGCCCCGGCGCTGCGGCTGGTCGCGCACACAGGTGCCTCGGTCAAACCGTTCGTGACCCCCGAGCTGTTCGCCCGCGGCGTCACGGTCACCCAGGCCGGGCAGGGCATGGCCCGGTCGGTGGCCGAGGTCGCCCTCGCGTTCACCCTGGCCCTGCTGCACCAGACGCCCCGCTTCGACCACGCGTTGCACGCGGGTGCAGGCTGGAGCCGGGCGGAACAGGCACCACCCCGGCACGAGATCCTCGGCTGCCCGATCGGCGTCGTCGGGGCGTCCCGCACCGGCCGTGCGTACCTGGACCTGGTCCGGGCCCTCGGCGCGGACGCCAGCGTGTACGACCCGACCCTGACCAGGGCGAACACCGCCGCGCTCGGTGCCCGGCTGGTCGGCCTCGACGAGCTGTTGGCCGGTAGCCGCATCGTCGCGCTGCACGCGCCGACCCTGCCGGAGACCCGGCACCTGCTCGGCGCCCGCGAGTTGGCGCTGCTGCCCGACGGCGCCGGGCTGGTCAACACCGCCCGGTCCTGGCTGGTGGACGAGGCGGCGCTCGTCGCGGAGCTGTCCCGCGGCCGGATCGACGCCGCGCTGGACGTCTTCGACGAGGAGCCGCTGCCCACCGGCCACCCGCTGCGGGCACTGCCCAACGTGCTGCTCACCCCGCACCAGGCCGCCGGCACGGTGCAGGGCCGCCGGCGGCAGGGCGAGATCGTCGTCGACGAGATCGTCCGGTACGCCGCCGGCCGGCCCCTCAGCCACGCGGTGACGCCCGAGATGCTCGCCCGGACCGGCTGACCCGCCGTCGCACACCGCCCCCGTACGCGATCGACCCGGGCCCGCCGACGGGCCCACACCACCACGGAGAGGACACCATGAGGTTCATGCGGATCGGCCCGGTCGGCGCCGAGCGGCCGGTGCTGTTCGACGGCACCAGCTACTTCGATCTGACCGGAGTCACCTCCGACATCGACGCGGCGTTCCTCGCCGCGGACCCCGTGGCGCGGGTACGGTCGGCGGGTCCACTGCCCCGGCTCGACGTGACCGGGGAGCGGATCGGCGCCCCGATCGCCCGGCCCGGGGCGGTGCTCTGCATCGGGCAGAACTACAGCGCGCACGCCGCCGAATCCGGGGTCGCCCCGCCCGAGCGGCCGATCCTGTTCCACAAGTCGCCGAACACCGTGGTCGGCCCGTACGACCAGGTGCTGATCCCGCGCGGCTCGACGAAGACCGACTGGGAGGTCGAGCTGGCCGCGGTGATCGGCAAGCCCGCCCGCTACCTCGACTCCCCGGCCGATGCGCTCGCTCATGTGGCCGGCTACACGGTCACCAACGACGTGTCCGAACGGGACTACCAGTTCGCCGACCCGGGCGGCCAGTGGTCCAAGGGCAAGTCGTGCGAGACCTTCAACCCGCTCGGCCCGTGGCTGGTCACGCCGGACGAGGTGGGCGACCCCCAGGCGCTTCGGCTCCGCTCCTGGATCAACGGCGATCCACGGCAGGACTCACGCACCGCCGACATGATCTTCGACGTGGCGTACCTGATCTGGCACCTGTCCCAGTACACCGTGCTGGAACCGGGCGACCTCCTCAACACCGGCACCCCGCAGGGCGTGGCGCTCTCCGGCCGGTTCCCCTACCTGGCAGCCGGCGACGTGATGGAGATGGAGATCGACGGGCTCGGCCGGCAGCGCACCGTGCTCGCGCCGGCGTGAGCACCCCCGTCGACTACCGCCCGGCCACGCCGGCGGACGTACCGTCGCTGTACGCCACCTGGGCCGAGGCGTTCACCAGCGCGCACGTGACCCAGCTCTACGCCCGCGACCCCGGCCGCCTCCCGCGCACCTTCGTCGCGGTGGAGGCCGGGACGGTCGTCGCCGCCGTCCACTACCTGCCCCGGCGGTTACGCAACGCCGCCGGCGGCGTCGACCTGGTCGGCGGCGTCGCCAATGTGGCCACCCGGGTCCGGGCGCGCGGCCAGGGTCACATCCGCTGCCTGCTCGACCTGGCCGTCACGGCGATGGCCGCCGACGGCTGCGCCTGGTCGTTGCTGTTCACCGGCACCCCCGGCGTGTACCTGTCCAGCGGCTACCGCCCGTTCGCCCTGCGCTACCCGAGCGGTCGACCGGCGGCCGCCGTGGCCCCCTTGCCGCCGGACTGGATCGTCCAGGCCGACGCCGGAGTGGACTGGGCGCAGCTCGCCCCGTTGCACGAGGCGTTCAACGCCCGCCGGCCGCTCAGCACCGTGCGGGACGCCGACGACTGGCGGCTGCGGGTGCCGGTGTGGTACGCCCCGCCCACCCAGCTGCTGGTCGCCCGGCACCACGGCCGGATGGCCGGCTACCTGGCCGCGCAGTGGACGCCCGGGTCCGTGCGAGTGGTCGAGGTGGCGGCGCACCCCGACCGGCCGGAGGCCCTGCGCGCCCTGTTCGGCGCCGTCGCCGGCACCGCCGCCGAGCGCGGCGTACGGGAGTGCGTGGCCCGGCTGCCCGCCGATCCGGCCATCGACGCCGCACTGCCGCACCTCCTGACCGACCCGGTGACGCAGGCCGACGCCACTGGTATGGTCCGGCCGATCCACGCCGCGCCCGACCATCTGGCCGCGATCACGGAGGCGCCCGAGGCCTTCCACTGGCCGGCCGACTACCTGTGAGGACCCGGACCGCACTGCGCGGGCCGGACACCGGTCGTGGCCGGATGGTGTGGAATGTGACCGGCACGTTTCGGAAGAGGAGGCGCGATGGGTGCCCTTGCGCAGGTCACCTCACCGGTCGCCGAGCACGGCGAAGGGCCGGTGTGGTGCCCGGCCGACAAGCGGTTGCGTTGGGTCGACATGCTGGTCGGGGACATCCTGACGCTGGACCCGGTCACCGGGGTGATCACCCGCCGGCACGTCGCCCCGGTGGTCGCGGCCGTGCGCCCGCGGTCCGGTGGTGGGCTCGTCGCCGCCGTCGAGCGGGGCTTCGCGCTGCTCACGGACGACGCGGTGGAGCTGCTGCCCGAGAACTGGTCGGACCCGTCGATCCGGATGAACGACGGCGGGTGCGACCCGCTTGGGCGCTTCTACTGCGGCTCCATGGCGTACGACGCCGCGCCGGGCCGGGCCGCGCTGCACCGGCTCGGCCCCGACGGCGCGGTCGAGACGGTGCTCACCGGGCTGACCGTCTCCAACGGGTTGGCCTGGACCCGGGACGGCAGCACCGCCTGGTACGTCGACTCGGCCACCCACCGGATAGACACCTTCGCCTTCGACCCGACCACCGGCGAGTTGCACGACCGGCGGCCGGTGGTGGCGGTGCCACCGCAGGTGGGCACGCCGGACGGGCTCTGCCTCGACGTCGAGGGTGGTGTCTGGGTCGCGCTGTGGGACGGCGGGGCCGTGCACAGGTACGCGTCGGACGGTCGCCTCACCGCCGTCGTGGAGCTGCCGGTCCGACGCCCCACCGCATGCGCGTTCGGCGGCCCCGACCACGCCGACCTTTACATCACCACCTCCCGCCACGGCCTGCCGGCGGACGACCGCTCCCCGGCGGGGGCCTTGTTCCGGATCGGACCCGAGGTTCCCGGCTTCCCCGATTACACATTCGTTGGCTGAGACGGGTGGCCGCCCGGACCCACCGGTCCGGTCCGGGACCCGCGGTCTCAGCGAGGTCGAGCAGCTCATCCTCGACACCGTCGACGGGCGCGCACAGCAGCACGCTGACGCCACGGCCGCCGAATCGCAGTCCGCACCGCGTCCGGGCACACCCAAGACGGACACCGTCGAACGCAACGCGGCGGTCGATGACTCGCCTGGAGTCCATACGGATGCGCTCATCGGTTCGGCTCCCGTCGTCTGATCCTGTCAGTCGGGGTCAGCCAGGTTTCGGTCCGGCTGGCCCCGTACAGGCCGATCGCTGCTCCCCGTGCGGGCGGGGGTGATCCGCACACGCGGATCACCTCGACCAGTGCCCACTCCCGGACAGTGGACACATCGTCCCCGCCGACGCCCCCGGCGGCCTCGCCTCGATCGTGGCCCGAACTGATCTACGCCGACCGGGGGCTACGACTACGACTGCTACCGACGAACGGTGCCGGCACTGGCCGAAGATTTCCAAAACATGCCCTTGACGTGGGCGTCTCTCATGATTAGCGTGACGCAAACCGGTTTGACAAACCGGTTTGCGCGGAGGTGAGAATGTCTGTCTCCATCAGTGACGTGGCCGCTCGGGCCGGAGTCAGCCGAGCGACCGTGTCCCACGTTCTGAGCGGCAACCGGCCGGTCAGTCAGCGCGTCCAGTCCCTGGTCAGGGAGGCCATGCAGGATCTGGGCTACGTGCCGAGTCGTACCGCCCAGAACCTGGCGCGGGGCACCACCCGCACTATCGGGCTGCTGGTGCCCGACATCGGCAACAGCTTCTTCGCTGACCTGGCCAAGGGTGTCGAGCAGGCCTCGATCGAGCGCGGCTTCAACGTCCTGCTCGGCAACACCGGGTGGACCTCCGAGCGGGAGATCTTCTACCTGGAGACGCTGAAGTCGCGGGCCATCGACGGGGTGGTCTACGCCGCCGGTGCGCCCGCACCCACCTCCCGGCTCGCCGAGCTGTTTGCCGGCGTACCGGTCGTCGCGGTCGACGAGGAACTGGACGGGCTGGCCCTGACCACCGTCGTCTCCGACAACCGGGCCGGCGGAGCGCTCGCCGCGCGACACCTGGCCGGACTGGGGCACCAGCGGGCCGTCGTGGTCGGCGCCAACCCCCACCTGGCCAGCAGCAAGCACCGGGTGGACGGCTTCGTCCACACCTGGGGCGAGCTGGTCGGTCGCACGCCGGAGGTCATTGAGGGCCCGTTCGAGGAGGAGGCCGGCTACCTGGCAGCCAGCCACCTCGTACCCCGGATCCGGATCGGTGAGGTGACCGCCGTTTTCGCTCTCAACGACCTGGTCGCCCTCGGTGCGCTGCGGGCGTTGCGGGAGGCGGGCCTGCAGATACCGACGGCCTGTTCCGTGGTCGGCTTCGACGACATCTACGCGGCACGCCACGTTATCCCCGGCTTGACCACGGTCCGCCAGGACGCGGTCGGCATGGGTGCGCTGGCTGCCTCGGCTCTGCTAGGGGTGCTCGCTCCGACGAACGGCGAAACCCGATCCAGCCGGCACATCCTGCCGGTGTCACTGACTCTGCGGGGCACCACCGGGCCACTGCTGCACCCGACACCTGTGGATGGAGGCGACAACGATGGCGGTCATTGACGTCGAGGATGTCAGTAAGGAGTTCCAGGCGCGGCGGGCCGACGTGCTGGCGCTGTCCAGGACCACCCTGCGGATCGAGGGCAACCAGGTCGTCTGTGTCGTCGGGCCGAGCGGCTGTGGTAAGACCACCCTGCTCAACCTCATCGCCGGCTTCCTGCGGCCGAGTGCCGGTCGAGTGCTGGTTGACGGCAGTCCGGTCACCGGGCCGGACAGCTCGCGAGCGGTGGTCTTCCAGTCAGACGCGGTCTTCCCATGGCTGACCGTGCGCCGCAACGTCGAGTACGGGCTGCGGCTGCGCGGTGTCGACCGGACCGCTCGGAAGGAGCGGGTCGACCGGTATCTCGACCTGGTCGGGCTCGCCGACTTCGCGGATGCATACCCGAAGGAACTCTCTGGCGGCATGCGCAAGCGGGTCGACATCGCCCGCGCCTACACCTCCGGCCCCGAGGTGCTGCTGCTGGACGAGCCGTTCGGCGCACTGGACATCTTCACCCGCGAGGCGATGTGGCTCGCGTTGCACCACGTCAACCTGGCGGAGCCGAAGACCATCGTCTTCGTCACCCACGACATCGAGGAGGCGCTCTTCGTGGGCGACCGGGTGATCGTCATGACCCCGCGTCCGGCGCGGGTGCACCAGGACATCACGGTGCCCTTCGATCGGCGCGGTGACCTCGATCTACGGGGCAGCAAGGAATTCCAGGACATGCGGATCCAGATCTCGCGGAGTCTTCGGGAGGTGTCCGGTGACCGCACCTGAGGGACAGCTCGTCCGCCCCCGCGTGGCAGGGGACCGGTCTCGGATAATCGGACTCGGGCTCGGTGGCGGTGTCATCGTGGGGCTGCTCGCCCTCTGGTGGCTGCTCACCGACCTGACCGGCACGATCAGGCCGCTCTACTTCCCGGCCCCGACCGAGGTGCTCAGCGCCCTGCAGCAGATCTGGCGGAGCATGCTGCCGGACGCCGGGGCCACCCTGCTCCGGGTGCTCTTCTCCTGGTCACTCGGCTCGGCTGCCGGCATTCTGATCGGTCTGTTGATGGTCCGTTCCCGGATTCTCTTTCACACCCTCACCCCGGTTATCGAGGCACTGCGACCGGTTCCACCGGTGGCCCTGATCCCGTTCGTCATCCTCTGGTTCGGCATCGGCGACAGCGGCAAGCTCTTCCTGGGCTCCCTGGCCTGCTTCATGGTCATGGTGGTCAACACGATCGTGTCGGCAAACAACGTCAGCCCGGTCTACGGTCGCGCGGCCCGCTCGTTGGGTGCCGGCGAGGGGCAGGTCTACCGGACCGTGATTCTGCCCGCCATCGTTCCCGAAATCGTCTCCGGGTTGCGGATCGGCAGCGCGCTCGCCTTCGCGGTGGTGGTGGCGGCCGAGTTCCTCGGTGCCGAACAGGGCATCGGCCGGCTGATCATGCAGGCCAGCCGGACGCTGAACACCCCCGTGGTGCTGATCGGCACCATCGTCATCGCCATCGAGGCGGTGGCCGTCGACCGGCTCATCAAATTCGTCAGCTCACGCATCACACGCTGGTCCGAAAGCTCTTCCTGAGGCAGCTAAGGAGCACGACCATGTCAACCAGAAAGCTCGCCGTCGGCCTTGTCGTCACCGCGCTCGCCCTGACCGCCTGCAACGCCGAGACCGAATCCGGTAAGGCCGCCGACGGCACGACGACCATCCGGCTCGGCATCTCGCCGTTCCAGGACACCATGCTTCCGATCATCGCCGAGGAGAAGGGGTGGTTCAAGGCCGAAGGGCTCAACGTCGAGCTGAAGTCGCTCGCCTGGGACGCCATCATGCCGGCGGTCGCCTCCAACGGCATCGACGCGGCCATCAACAACACCACCGGCGTGGTCTCGGTCGCCAACAAGGCCGACAACGTCGTCTACTGGTACGCCTGGAACCCGTTCACCGAGGGCTCCGCGCTGATGGGCAAGAAGGGCTCCGGGCTGAAGACCCTCGAGGACTTCGTCGCCACCGGCCTCCCCGAGGAGGCCGCCCGGGCCGAGACCTTCAAACAGCTCAAGGGGCGGACCATCGTCACCACCATGTCGACCGACATGGGCAAGCAGGTGGTCGCCGCACTGGAGTCGGTCGGGTTGAAGCAGTCCGACGTCAAGCTGGTCGACCTCGACCCGGACCAGGGCCTCGCCGCCTTCCTCAGTGGCACCGGTGACGCGTACCTCGGCGGCATTCCGCAGCGGGTCCGGGCCACCGCGGAGGGGATGCCGGTGCTCGCCTCCGGCCCCGACCTGGCCCCGCCGCCGATCAACGGACTGGTCACCACCACCGAGTTCGCCGGAGAGAACGAGGAGGCGTTGCTCAAGCTGGTCAAGGTGTTCCACCGGATCGTGCGGTACTGCGACGCCAACACCGCCGACTGCGGCAAGACCATCACCGAACGGCTCAACCGGGACACCGGCGCCAACCTGACCGTGCAGGGATTCCAGGACTTCTGGCAGAAGTTCGAGCTGTACGCGCCCAACGCCAAGGCAACGAAGGAACTGATTCTCGACCCGAGCGGAATCTCCTACTGGAAGAAGACCTGGGACGGCGACAACAGCTACCTGACCGCCAACAAATCCATCCCGGCACCGGTCGACGCCGGCAAGCACTTCCTGGTGGAACAGACCTGGAACAAGTACGTCGAGAAGTACGGCGCGGACGAGACCGGCTTCTAATCCCGATGGCGGTGAGGAGAGGGGTACGACGATGATGCGGATCCACCAGATCGTCACCGGTGAACTGGAGAGTTCACTCTCGGTCAGCCTGCTCAACAGCGGTGCCCATCCGGACCTGGACCGGTCGAAGGTCCTGCCGTACGGCTTCCGGAACGACATCCGGCGGCGCAACGGTGAGCTCACCGAGGGGGTGATGGTGCCGGTGCCGGTCTGGCTGATCGAGGGGGCTGGCCAGACCATCCTGATCGACACCGGACTGGGCGCCATCGATGAGGTGTCGGCGATGCAGAGCCGCTACGGGGTGGACTTCGTTGCTTCCCGTGGCGAAGACCAGGATCTGGTCGCCGGGCTTGCCCGGCACGGAGTCCGCCCGGCCGACGTGGACGTGGTGGTGCTGACCCACCTGCACTTCGACCACGTCGGCAACAACGAGCTCTTCCCGAGGGCGAAGTTCATCGTGCAACGCGACGAACTGCCGCAGGCCGTCGCGCCACCGTCGTTCTGCATGTTCTATTACCCCGATTACTCGTACAAGGTCACTGATATTCGGGACCGTCTGGAGGTGATCGACGGCGACGTCGACATCGCCGACGGGGTCCGGCTCGTCAAGATCGGTGGGCACACCCCCGGCTGCATGGTGGTCATGGTCGAGACCGCCCGAGGCACCGTCTGCCTGACCAGCGACGTCATGTACAACTACCGCAATCTTGAGCTGAACTGGCCGATGGGCTCGTTCTGGAACCTACCGGAACTCATGCGCGGCTATGCCCGCCTCCGGCACGAGGCTGATCTCATCATCCCCGAACATGACTGGCAGTTCCGCGAGCATTTCCCGAGCGGGACGATCGAATAGGAGTCTGGTCCGTGAAGGTTTTGCTACTCGGCGAGTCGTGGTTCATCCACCTGATCCACCAGAAGGGTTTCGACAGCTTCACCAACAGCGAGTACCAGGAGGGCGGCCACGAGTTCAAGGCGGCGCTGCTGGCTCAGGGCTGGGAGGTCGACCATGTTCCGGCGCACCGTATCGCCGAGAGGATGCCGACCACCGCCGACGGTCTTCGGCAGTACGACTGCATCGTGATCAGCGACGTGGGGGCGAACACCTTCCTGCTGACGCCGAACGTGTTCAGTAACTCGGCCAGTGAACCCAACCGCCTCACGGCCCTCCGCGATTACGTAGAGACGGGTGGCGCCCTGCTGATGGTCGGCGGATACCTCTCCTTCGCCGGCATCGAGGGCAAGGCACGGTACGGGCAGAGCCCGCTGGCCGACATCCTTCCGGTGGAACTGCTGACCACCGACGACCGGGTGGAGGTGCCCGAGGCGATCCCGCCCCGGGTCCTCGGCGTTCATCCGGCGCTGCCGGACGGCCAGCAGCAGTGGCCCGGTCTACTCGGCTACAACCGCACCCGGCAACGTCCGGAAGGGAAGGTCCTGGTCGAGGTCGGCGCCGACCCGCTGATCGCGGTCCGGCAGGTGGGTGCGGGGCGGACCGGTGTCTTCACCTCCGACCTGGCACCGCACTGGGCGCCACCGCCCTTCCTGGCCTGGCCGGATTACCCGCAGTTGTGGGTCCGACTCATCTCGTGGCTGGCCGCCCGTGACTGACTCGGCCTCTCCGCGATCGGCTACAGCCGGCTCGGCGCTGGGCGGTTCCGTGGTCGCGGCGGCGGCCGGCTCGGTGGCCCCGGCGGCGGCCGGCTCGGTGGCCGCGGCGGCGGCCGGCTCGGTGGCGACCGGGTGGGGAGAGGCCGAACCCGCCGAGGTGGTGGTGGTCGGCAGCGCCAATGTCGATCGGGTGGTCCGGATCGACCGGCTGCCCCGCCCGGGGGAGACGGTGCTCGCCGCCGATCCTCGGATCGGCGCCGGTGGCAAGGGCGCCAATCAGGCCGTGGCACTGGCCGTGCTGGGACGCCGGGTGGCTCTGCGCGCCGCCGTCGGCTCCGATGCCGCCGGCAGCTTCCTGATCGACAACCTGCGCCGGCTCGGGGTGGAAACGTCAGGGGTGCGCCGCCTCGGCGAGGGCGTCGGCACCGGCGAGGCGGTGATCCTGCTGGACCGAAAGGGCGAGAACTCGATCGTCGTCATTGAGGGCGCCAACCGTCGACTGACGGCAGCGGATGTTGGGCCGATCGACCCGGAAACGGCGGCGGTGCTCGTGCAGTGCGAGGTGCCGGTCGACGCGATCCGGGCGGCGCTCTCCACCGCCGACGCCGGTCAGTTGAGGGTGCTCAACCCGGCTCCCGCCGGTGTGGTCGACGTCGGGCTGCTCGAACTGGTGGATGTGCTGGTGCCGAACCGGGTCGAGTTGGCCCAGCTCACCGGCGCTCGGGACGACGAATTGAACGACCTCGTCGGAGTACGGGCGGCCCTGGCTGCCCTGCCGGTGCCACGGGTGGTGGTGACCCTCGGCGCCGTCGGGGCGTTGGTCCGGGACGGGCAGCGGTATGAGCTGGTGCCGGCTCCGGTGGTGCCGGTTGTCGACACGACAGGAGCCGGTGACTGCTTCTGTGCGGCGCTGACCTCGGCGCTGATCGAGGGGGCCGACCTGATCGATGCGGCGAATGTCGCCGTGGCCGCTGCCGCACTGTCGACTCGCGCGATCGGTGCTCAGGGCGGCCTACCGAACCGCGTCGAGGTCGACTCGTTTTTGGCCGGTGCGGCCAACCGGTAGCACGGCGGGTGGTGGCTTGGCGGTGCCGATCCGCATCCCGAGCGTAATCACGCTTCTGGTGCGCCGCCAACCGCGTCGTCCTGGTGTTCCTGCCGACGTATGCGTCCTGGCTGAACTGGATCGAGGCCGAGTTCGCCGCGTGCGTTACTTCGCCCTCAACGGCACCGACCACCGCACCCACACCGAACAGGACACCGCCATCGGCACCTACATCCGCTGCCGCAACCAACGAGCCGAACCGAAAACCGCATTCGCCACCGGCTCCAGAATCCGCCACCCGGATTACCCGTTCAAGGCTGCATGACGAGGCACTAGCCCCGACTTGGGCCACGGTTGGCTGATTTCGTGGTCGGCAGGGCTGTGACCTGGGGTGTCGTGTCGGAGGTGCGCACTAACAACTCCTAACTCTTTGAGCGTTGGAGTCTGCGCCAGCAGATGATGGCGCAGGCGAGGGTGAGGATGGCTTCGTGGATGTCGTCGCGGATCTCCCAGCGGATGCGTAGGCGGCGGAACCAGTGCAGCAGTGCGATGGTTTGCTCGACGACCCATCGTCGGGTGCCGGGGCCGGAGCCGTGGCCGGTGCCGCGTCGGGCGATGACAGGGGTGATGCCCCTCGCCCGAAGCTGGCGGCGGTAGCAGTCGTAGTCGTAGCCACGGTCGGCGTACAGCCACTGTGGTCGCTGCCGGGGCCGTCCACGGATGCCCCTGATGCGGGGGACCCTGTCGACCAGAGGCATGAGCTGGGTGACGTCGTGGCGGTTGCCGCCGGTCAACGCCGCAGCGAGGGGAATGCCGCCCGTGTCGGTGATGACGTGGTGTTTCGAGCCCGGCTTGCGGCGGTCGACCGGACTCGGACCGGTTTTTGGCCGCCCTTGAGCGCCCGGACGTGGAACCGTCGATCACCGCCCGAGACCGGTCGAGCTGCCCGCTGGCGCGGAGCTTACCGAGCAGAACCTCATGCAACCGCTGCCAGACACCGGCGCTGTTCCAGTCCCGTAACCTGCGCCAACACGTCATCCCCGAGCCGAAGCCGAGTTCCTGAGGCAGGTACTCCCACGGAATCGCGGTGTAGAGCACGAACAGGATCCCGCAGAGCACCTTGCGGTCATCCAGGGGCTTCCGCCCGGGATAGCGGTACCGGCGAGGCGGACGCGGTGGCAACAGAGCTTCGACCTCGGCCCACAACTCGTCCGAGACGATCCACGGCGGCTGCGCACCCCTCCCCACGTTCAGACAGAACCATCCTCACGTCCGTCCAGTTACGCCCAACCTCATTGAGTTAGGAGTTGTAAACGGGTCGGGTTCTATCGTGCGGGGCCGTGGCGTACGTGCGGACGGTGAAGACGGCTTCTGGGGCGCGGGCGGTGCAGATCGTGCACTCGCAGCGGCGGGGGTCGCGGGATATCGAGCACATCGGGTCAGCGGACGCTCTGGGAGTCGATGATCCCCGCTGTCGGCTCGGGCTGCCGGTCGTGGCCAGGCGGACCTCCTCCCGCAGCTCGGTGAGGTTCCGATCGGTCACACCCCGCCGGTTCCACCGCTGGAAATGGGAGTACACCGTCTGCCAGGGCGGAAAGTCCACCGGCAGGTACCGCCACGCACACCCGGTCCGCACCACGTACAGGATGCCGTCGACGACCGCCCGACGCGGGTGCTTCTCCGGCCTGCCCATCCACTGCGGCGACGGCAGCATCGGCTCGACGAGCGCCCACTCGCCATCGGTCAGGTCAGACGGGTACCGCCGCACTCGATCCATACCCATCTACCGACCGAGCCCGGTTCATCGATCACACCCACTGTGCGACAACCCCGACCAGCACACATCCCAAACGCGCTCTTACTGGACGTTTGTTTCGCGTTCGGGGCAGTAGTGGCCGATTCATGTTTGGACATCGGTAGCGCGATATGTCCGAACCGGTCCAGTAAGAGCGCATAAAGGCAGACGCGCACCTGCCCGACTTCAGTG